>NZ_JAJEPT010000017.1:0-74315 GCF_020686995.1 Blautia fusiformis | reverse complement strand
GACGTATAGCCTTTAAATGACTTTACAGCTTTGTGGATGCCAAACTGAGGATCTACTTCCAAAAGCATATGAACATGGTCTGGCATGATCTCCATCTCCAGAATGTCTACAGAAAGATTTGCAGCATACTCTGTGAGCAGCTCCTTCAGCCGGACGTCCACACCGTTAATTAATACTTTTCGTCTATACTTTGGACACCATACTACATGGTATTTACAGGAATAGACGACATTGTTGTTTGATTTATATGTTGTGTTCATATTTGTATTATACTATGGTTTATCAGTTAATACAATTACTATTTTGTCCATCTTCAATTACTTGCATAAATTACGATCAGAGTAATCACTACCGTAATAACAATACTGTTTAAAAGAAACGGATAAAATTAAAGTGTGCGTTCATATTGATGTAGTTATCAATGATGAATTTCTGCGGAAGGAGATGATGCTCCAGAGCCATGATCTCCTGATTTTCCTTAAAGGATGAAGCTTCTGATCCGCCAGCACTGGCAAAGCTCCGGGATTTCCGTTACAAACCCTCCCGATACACGCTGTTGATCGTAGCCTGGGCGTGCTCCAGCTCTTTCTTCCGGACGATGGCTTCCCTGTCACTTAAGATCGCCAGCATCTCATCGATCACATCCTCCACTCTGGGACTTGTCACCCTGTATAAATACCCCAGCATCCGTGTAGCTGTGTAATCGGTATTCATATGTTTATAGGCGATTTCCCGGCACAGCTCATCGGGATAGCCCTTATCCTGAAGCGCTCTGTAAAGCTCATCTGTTCTTGTATCTGCCATATGCTCCTGAGATTCCTTTCCTGTTTTTATTATAATTTCGCCAAGCGGATATTCGCGATCCGCTTTCGCTGGTTCCATCCATATTCAGTACAATAAATCGAACATTTCCCTTCCACTCTTCTGCATGATCACAAACGCAACCGCTTCACGATTTATCATCCTCATCCATGCCAGTTTCTTTACCAGCCTTATATATCCCCCGGATCCCCAGGATCAATGTCACGAAAATCCCTGTGATCAGTATCCACACCGGCCACATAGGTGCCGTTCCCAGATTCCCGCTGATCCCGGCATAAAGACATACTCCAATGGATAACAGCTTGATCACAGACATCATTTTTGACGCAATCTCAAAGATATGCTCTCTGTTTTCCTCTGTCACCTCAACTGGATAGTTCCACCACTGTGGAAATCTCTGACAGAACATCAGAAGTGCCAGGATCAGCAGCCCCAAAATCGGCTCCAGAAGAAGGCTGCCCTTCTTTCCATACCGGTCCGGGATCCCATGCGCATTAAAATGGATCGGCACCCTCTCCGGCAGATTTCCCCAGGTGGCCACAAGATACATCACGTACCCAAGGATCATCAAAAAGCAGAGCACATCTGTAATATTCCGCAGTTTTTTCTCAGACATTATCCATCCCCCTTTCATTGCAAAATAAACCCGTCTGTAAATCGAATACTCTCTTTTCTGTATTTTACACACAAATTACCTGCTTGTAAAAGTATTTTGCAAAAAATTACCTTACATAACAATATCTGTTAAGCACTAACGATTGCATACGAAATTTTTATATGATAAAATAGACATGTTGTCCAAAAACATATTTAAGAAAGGGAAAGAAATATGTTAGAAAAAATCTTCAAGCTGTCCGCAAATAAAACGGACGCCAAAACAGAGGTTCTGGCAGGTATCACCACCTTCATGACAATGGCCTATATCCTGGCAGTTAACCCGAACATCCTGTCCGCAACCGGCATGGATTCCGGAGCTGTATTCACAGCTACCGCACTGGCAGCCTTCCTGGGAACGCTGCTGATGGCAATCTTCGCCAACTACCCGTTTGCACTGGCACCAGGAATGGGTCTGAACGCATACTTTGCCTATACAGTTGTTATCGGTATGGGATACAGCTGGCAGTATGCACTGACTGCAGTTTTTGCAGAAGGTATCGTATTTATCGTTCTTTCACTTACCAATGTACGTGAAGCGATCTTCAATGCGATCCCTCTAAACCTGAAATCCGCAGTCAGTGTTGGTATCGGTCTTTTCATCGCATTTGTAGGATTACAGAATGCCAATATCGTGATCGGCGGCTCCACTCTGCTGCAGCTTTTCTCTGTAGATGGCTACAACGCAGCCAAGGGTGTAGAGGCTTCCTTCAACAACGTTGGGATCACCGTTATCCTGGCTCTGATCGGTATCATCGTAACCGGAATCCTGGTTGTTAAAAATGTAAAGGGAAACATCCTCTGGGGTATCCTGATCACATGGGGACTTGGAATCATCTGTCAGTTCGCCGGACTTTATGTTCCGAACCCGGAGATCGGCTTCTACAGCCTGCTCCCGGATTTCAGCAACGGACTCTCTATCCCGAGCCTTGCTCCGATCTTTGCGAAGCTGCAGTTTGACGGAGTTTTCTCACTGGATTTCCTTGTTATCCTGTTTGCATTTTTATTTGTAGATCTTTTTGATACTCTTGGAACTCTCGTTGGTGTCTCTTCTAAAGCAGGCATGCTGGATGAAAATGGCAAGCTTCCTAACATCAAGGGCGCACTTCTTGCAGATGCAGTTGCAACAACTGCCGGTGCAGTTCTTGGTACATCCACAACCACTACCTTCGTAGAAAGTGCTTCCGGTGTATCCGAAGGCGGAAGAACCGGACTTACCGCAGTGACAACCGCCATCTTATTTGGCCTGTCCCTGTTCCTGTCTCCGATCTTCCTGGCAATCCCGTCCTTTGCCACAGCTCCGGCTCTGGTGATCGTCGGTCTGTACATGCTCAGCAATGTTATCAGCATTGATTTCAGCGATATGTCCGAGGCGATCCCATGTTATGTATGTATCATCGCAATGCCGTTCTTCTACAGCATTTCCGAAGGTATCTCCATGGGAATTATCACATACGTAGCCATCAACCTGATCACAGGTAAGGCAAAAGAAAAGAAGATCAGCGCTCTGATGTATGTACTGGCAGTGCTGTTTATCCTGAAATATATTTTCCTGTAAAATATGGCAAAAAAATTCCCGGGCGTTTTGTCCCGGGAGTTTTTTTATTCCAGCAAAATATTTTTATTTCTTCGGCTGATACCGCATATTCGATACATTATAAACCGTGATAAACGCTTTCGGGTCCTCCTGGTTTATAAACTTCATCAGCTTCTGATATTCACCTTTATCTACGATGGTGATGATCTCACGGCGTTTTTCCATGTTATAGGCTCCGATGGCCTCATAGATCGTGGCTCCGCTGTGCAGGTCATGAATGATAAACTGCCTCAGCTCCTCTTCCTTTTTCGTGATGATGCAGACACGCCGCTTGATATTATTGTCAAAAATAAAATGATCCAGAACGATTCCGTTAAAATACGTTCCCAGAATACTTAAGACCACCGTCTTTTTATCATACACAAGCGCCGCGGAAAGTGCCACGCACATACCGGAAAGAGACATGGCTTTTCCAAGTTCCATGTGGAGATACTTATTCATGATCTTCGCCACGATATCCAGTCCGCCTGAGGATGCATTCCTGTTAAAAAGAATGCTAAGTCCCACACTCACTACCAGAATATAACACAGAACATCCAGTTCCTGGCTGTCTGTCATGGAACCGAAATTTGGAAAAATGATCTCAAACAATCCCAGAAACAACGGCAGCATCACACTGGTATAAACCGTCTTAACTCCAAACTCTCTTCCACAGGTAAAAAATCCAATGATCAGCAATACCACATTCAGGATCATGGTAATCGCCGACAGCTGCAGCGGCACAAAGTTGGAAAGCACGATTCCAAGACCGGAAATACTGCTGACCGACGTATGGCTTGGCACTAGGAAAAAATATACCGCCGCTGCAATGATCGCCACTGCCACGGTGAGGATCACGGTTTCCTTAACGATATCCGCATAATTCAGTTTCTTTTTCATGATTTCAGATACTCTTCCCATTCTTTTTCTTTAGCGCCCACCAGCACCTTGTCTTTCCCAACAAGGATTGGTCGTTTCACAAGCATCCCGTCTGTTGCAAGAAGCGCAAGCTGCTCTTCCTCGCTCATCTCCGGAAGTTTATCTTTCAGTTTCATCTCTTTATAAATATTTCCACTGGTATTGAAAAAACGCTTCAGCGGAAGACCGCTTTTTTCCCACCAGGCTTTCAGTTCCTCTGCAGTTGGATTGTCCGTCTTAATATCACGCAACGTATATTCTGCGCCACTCTCATCCAGCCATTTCTGAGCCTTTTTGCAGGTACTGCATTTTGGATAGCATACAAATAACATCTTATGTCCCCCTGTTCTTCGGCAGTAAATACGTAAATTCACTGCTGTCTGTTTTTTTTTGCCTACAGCACAGAATTTTTATAGAACTTTTTCACTGTACTGTCCAGGTTTTATTTTAACATAGACGATGCGGTATTTCTATCCTCTTGTTCCGACCATATCAGCTTCGATTCCTGTTTCATCTCATCCACAATTTTCTCCGCTGCATCCAGATCTCCCTTTGCTTCCAGCTCTGTTAATTCCAGGCTCTTCTTTCTGGCCTCCTCACTCATATAATAAACCTCTGTTACCGTTTCCGGGGTGCTGTCGTCTTCCGGTGATACTTCCTCTGTCTTTTTGGAAAAATCCTGAAGCAGCATGTCATCGCCTTTCAGTTCCAGAGTTCCTGCATATGGCGCGTCAATGGCGTAGACGAACTCTGTTTTTCCATCTTCCGTGTACTGTACTTTCATTCGGTTGATGAGATTATTGGAAGAATACAATCTATTATTTTTTACGTACATTCCGCTATTTTCCAGGGTCATGTATTTTTCGTTGAAATACCAGTGGTTGTAGCCTGCTGCCGCAGCGATGAGTGTCAGGATAACTGCCACTGCTGCTGTCAGCACTCTGCGTATTATTAATTTTCTCCGGATTTTTTTCAGTGCGGCTGCACTTCCGGTATTTTCCGCTTCACCAGCTCTGCGTTGTGCTCCGGAGGCTACAGATGATATCATTTGAGCCTGCTCTTTTCCCTGCTCCTCTTTCATGATCTCCAACATTTTTCTGCATTCCTTACAAGCTTCCATATGCTCTTTTACCAACGCCTGACTGTCTTCACTTAAAATGCCGTCCACATAAGATGGCATCAGATCCTGTATTACATCACATGTGATCCTCATTGCTACAGCTCCTCTCTGATCTTTACTCTTGCACGGTAATAAGTCACCCGCGCCCAGTTTTCACTTTTTCCAAAAAGCATTCCAATCTCACGGAAGGTCAGCTCTCCGAAGGTCCGCAGGGAAAAAACTTCTTTGTACGGTTCCAAAAGTCTATGCAGAACCTTGTGGATCTCCATAGCCTGGCTCCGCTGCGCCAGCTTTTCCTCCAGAAGCTCTCCGCCAGCGCTTTCTGTTTTTTCCAGCTTCTCATCCCCGAGAAGTTGCTTCTTCTGTTTTTTCAGATGATCGTACAACGTATTCTTTGCGATCTGGCAGAGCCACACACGCACATCACAGTCACCCCGGAACTGATCTATCTTTTCCAGAGCTTTAAAAAATGTCTCCTGTGTCACTTCCTCAGCCAGCGATCCATTCTGTGAGATAGAACGGATATACCGATATACAATGTCAAAATATGTCCGGTAAAGTTCCTCTATGTTCATCGGTTTTTCTCTTTCCTCCCTTCTCACTTATAAGACGCACTGATCTCAAAAACGTTACAGAAATCTTTCAAAATTTCGTCCGATATTTTTATTCCGGCGTTTCTTTTAGCACAAACGAAATGCCCGGTATAAAAATACCGGGCACAGCATTGTCAGAATTTTCTTCTGACCTCCTCTTACACTCTGCTGCATACCTTCACATCGTTCCATGCTCTTCATAATATTTCTTTTTTTCCGCATACATAAGATCATCTGCTCTTCTCAGCATTGTCTCAAGCTCCGAAGAGCTTTCCTCCCAGACAACACCAACAGAAACACTGATCCTTTTGGCAGCAATGCTGTCACAGATATCCCGAACCTTACTCCGAAAAATCTTCTCATCCATATCAAAACAGATGAGTACAAATTCATCGCCACCTACCCGGTAAGCATTTTCCGGCAGAATCGCAAGCATGGAACGCGCTGTATTTATGATCAGCCTGTCTCCGGCCTCATGTCCGTAAAGATCATTCACCCGTTTCAGACCATTGATATCAATATATGCTACGCCTGTTTTTATCACTGTTTTTGCCTGCATGCCTTCCAGAACCTGAATATACCTGTTCCTGTTATACAAGGTCGTCAGCATATCACGGTAACTCATGTACTGCAGACACGCCTTACGCTCCTTGGCTTTCAGGCTGTCCGTTAAAAAATACTGTATGGATGACAGCAACGTATGATCCTCATAATGCAGTCTCGGATTATCTACCCCGAGAAATCCTATGATCTTTCCGTCACTGTTTAAAGGAACGGCCAGCAGCCTGGTAATGTCCTGCATCTTCAGAGTCTCATAATACGGCTGCCCCTGCTCCTCCTCAATATCCGGAATATAATACAGGCCATTTTTCCGAAAGCTGTCCATCCAGATATCCAGCATTTCCATGGGAACCTCCTGAAGATTATCCTTCTCAGCAGTCACTCCGTTCATGGCATACTCATAGGTATTTGTACAGACATTCCTCTTTTCATCGATCTGAACAATATAACTGCGATCTCCGTCAAAATACCCGCTGATAATACGCAGCAGATTGGAGATCGCCGCATCTTCATCTTCTCCTGATATCAGCTCTGCAATGCATTTATTCAGTATCGTTGCGATCTCAAGTCTTTCCTTTATCTTGCCCTCTCTGCTTATCAGCTGATACATTTCCTGATTCAGCTCCGTCATCGTCACGATAAACATAATGATCATGGAAATACCAACAGAAAAATCGATCAGCGACATTCCATACCTGAATGCCTGCACAGCTGCCGCCACTGCCGGAAGTACAATGCATGACAGCATAGAAAACAGGAGCTTCCTGCTGACTCTCTTTTTGTACTGGAGCAGAAGCGTAAGATCAATGAGCAAGCCTGCTGCCGGAAGAAGAATTGACATAATATATAACGGTGCCCGATGGTAATAATTATCCACATCTATGTAATAATACCAGTGAGTAAACTGCGAGATCACCACAAAAACAGCCCCTGCGGCAGCAATAACATATCCGGCTTTTACTCTTTTTAATGTTCTCCGCTCCCTCTTCGAAAACAGATAAACACACACATAAATGTGAAAACACAGCAGGACTACGTCACTTAAAAGGAATACGAGAAAACTCGAAATACGGACCATCACACTGCCCGGAACTCCGGGATATCCGCTGAAAATATGCGCCATGGCATCCATCAGCAATAACATGGAAGCAAAACTCTCCATCAGGATAAGATACCGACGCTTTTCCCTGTCATAATTACTGCTCAGAAATATACATATTGCAGCTATGGCACAAAATACACATCCCCATATAAGTATCGCTACCTGCAGTACTTTTTCATCCAGCATAAAAAACACTCCTCACATTCGTCACTTACAATAAGTATTACACTTTACCGTGTAAAAGTCAACCTTCCAAAAAAATCCCGGAGTACATTGTCATACTCCAGGATTTTGTCGTCAGCCGGATAAAAGCAACCGCATTCGCTACATAATTCTACACCAGATAACTGCTTCGCAGTTGATTCAGTTAAAGCTCTTCCCCGCAGGATTCAATCACTTTTTTGTACCAGTAAAAAGAATCTTTGCGGATTCTGGAAAAGTCTCCGGTCCCGTCATCATTTTTATTTACATAGATAAGACCATAACGCTTCTTGAATTCTCCGGTGGAGGCACTGACAAGATCTGTACAGCCCCAGCAGGTGTAGCCGATCAGATCTACTCCGTCATGGATTGCTTCCTTCATCTGCTCTATATGGCGGCGCATATATTCAATACGGTAATCATCGTGAATCTTTCCATCCTCTGTCAGCTGATCCACGGCCCCAAGACCATTTTCCACGATCATGATCGGAATCTGATAGCGGTCATAGATCTGGTTCAGAACATAGCGAAGACCAGTTGCATCGATCTGCCAGCCCCAGTCGGAAGCTTTCAGATATGGATTTTTCAGATTGTCACTTCCATTTCCGGCCGTTTTCTCTCCGTCCTTTGTCACGCTGACACAGCTACTGGAATAATAGCTGATGGTGAAAAAGTCCACCGTACCCTTCTTGAGGATTTCTTTATCCTCCTGAAGAACCTCCAGCTGGATTCCGTGCTCCTCAAAGTATCTCGCTGCAAATCCCGGATAATATCCTCTTACATGAACATCACCGGCAATGGAATTGTGGATCTGCCCAAACTGCTGTGCATATAAGATATCATCCGGATGGCAGGTATATGGATAACCATTGTGATAAGCAAGCATACAGCCAAGCATAAACTCCGGATCGATCTCATGAGCCATGGAAACTGCAAGTGCACTTGCTACCAGCTGGTGATGCATTGCCTGATAACGGCTCTGCTCACATACATCCTTCGGGTCCAGCATTCCTGCACAGAATACCGCACCAAAGTCCTGCGTCAGCATATTGATCTCATTAAAAGTCAGCCAGTATTTTACCTTACCTTTATATCTCTCAAATAAAACCTTTGCAAATCGAAGATAGAAATCGATCATCTTACGATTTTTCCATCCGCCATACTCCAGAGAAAGATGAAGGGGATTCTCATAATGAGAGATCGTTATCAGCGGCTCAATGTTATATTTTCTCAGTTCGTCGATCACATTGTCGTAGAACTTAAGGCCTTCCTCATTTGGAGTTTCCTCATCCCCATTTGGGAACACTCTGGACCAAGAAATAGAAAAACGATATACCTTAAATCCCATCTCTGCAAAAAGAGCAATATCCTCTTTCCAGTGATGATAAAAATCAGTCGCCTGGTGATTGGGATAAAATTCTTCCGGTAACGGTGCCGGCGGTGTAAGACGACGTTCCTTATCCACACTTCCTCCTGTCAGGATATCTGCAATGGACGGGCCTCTGCCATCCTCATCCCAACCGCCTTCATACTGGTTTGCAGCGGTTGCTCCGCCCCAGAGAAAGTTTTCCGGCATACGGTTATAATTTTTCATATTTTAATTTTCTCCTTTTTACAAACATCAGGCGGATCTGTTATCTCCGCCTGATGTTTCGTTGTTATTCTTATACAATAGTCAGGAATTTATCTCCTGCATTTACAGCTGCATCTTCTTTTTCCATGCATACTGCTTTGATATAATCAGAAATATTGGTCACAACAACCGGTGTGATCAGATCATATCCTTCTTTCTTAATGGCATCCATATCGAATTCCACAAGAAGCTTTCCTTTTTTTACCTTATCTCCATCAGAAACATGGGATTTAAAATATTTACCATTTAAATTTACAGTATCAAGTCCGATGTGGATCAGAATTTCTGCTCCACTTTCTGTCACAAACATGATTCCATGTTTGCTGTCCATGATATTTGCCACCGTACCATCTGCCGGTGCATAAACCTTTCCTTCTGATGGAACGATTGCTGCTCCGTCACCTAAAACCTTATCCGCAAAAGTTTTATCCGGAACATCGGAAAGTGCTTTTACAGTTCCTGCTACCGGTGCACAAAGCTCGATCTTATCTACAAGCGGAGCGTTCTGCTGTGCCGGCTGTTTTTCTGTATCTGTGTTCTGTACTTCATCCTCTGTCTCAGCCTTTACATCCTCAAATCCGAAGATAAGCGTAAGAACAAAAGCAGCTACAAAAGATACCACGATCATAATGATTCCATAAATCAGATTGATTAATCCCTTCTCGCCGATAAACGCCGGGATCGCCATGATACAATTCTGTGCAATGTAAAGAGAAACCTGAAGAAGTCCTCCTACGATACCACCGATTCCGGCTGCGATAGAAGCTGCTACAACCGGTCTTTTCAGTTTCAGTGTAACACCATACAGAGCAGGCTCTGTGATACCCATAAGAGCGGAAACACCTGCTGCACTTGCCAGCTGTTTCATGTTGCTGTCCTTGGATCTTACAGCTACTGCAAGAGAAGCTCCGGACTGTGCAAGGTTAGAGCATACCTGAGATACAAAGATCAGTGTATCGGTACCACCGGTTGCAATGGCATTCAGTCCGATCGGTGTCAGCGCATGGTGCATACCGGTCATAACGATGAACGGGAAGGTTGCTGCAAGGATACCTACAATAATGAAACCAAGTTTTACGGACAGGAAGTTGATGGCTACCGCAAGTCCGTTACCAATAATTGTTCCGAGCGGTCCAACTACGATCAGGGCGATCGGTGCACTGATCAGAATTACCAGTGTCGGGTTCAGGATCAGTTTTACCATTTTCGGTGTGATCTTATCAACCAGAATCTCAATATAATGTGTGATCCATACCATCAGGATAACCGGAATAACGGAATAAGAATAAGTTGCTTTTGTGATCGGCAGACCAAACAGTGTGATGGCCGCATCACCAGCTACCATAGTTACAAAGGTAGGGCTTAAGTAAACACCGGCAATAAACAGCGCCAGTGACTGGTTCACGCGGAAAACCTTGGCAGCATTTGCTGCGATCAGGAACGGCATGAAGTAGAAAGTAACATCTCCGATAAAACTGATCACCTGGTAGGTACTGCTTGTTTCTGATACCAGATGAAAAGTTGTCAGCAGGGTAAGTACAACTTTGATCATACCGGCTGCAGTCAGGGCAGGGATCATCGGGGTCATACATCCGGTGATGGCATCGATAACTTTTGAAACAACACTCTTTGAGCTGTCAGAGTTCGCTGCCGGTGCATCATCGGTAGGAACGCCTTTGTCTTCCAATGCCTTGTAAACAGCGTTTACTTCGTTTCCTGCGATAACCTGGAACTGATCTTCATGCCAGTTAACGCCGGAGATCTCAGAAAGCTTTAAGATCTCTTTCTCGTTGATCTTCGATCTGTCTTTCACATAGAAACGAAGCCTTGTCATGCAGTGGAACAGACGGGTGATATTATCTTTTCCGCCCAGCGCTGCAATCAGTGTGTCTGCAGTTTTTGCATAGTCCTTTTTCATTTGGGGACCTCCTTTAATAATAAATATTGAAATTTATATTAAAGGTCTTGCCTGAAAAGATACGCACATGGCACGTATTTCAGTAACAATCCATTAACACCTAATTTATAAAACAATCTCTTTTCACAGATTTTTCAGACGTTTATGGTCTTCTGTGATCTTCTGGATATGAATCGTCAGATACAGCATTTCGTCCTCAGTCATAGCGTATTTATATTCCTCTTCCATCATAAGATAGATCATTTTTACACAGCCGTAAGCCTCTCTGTACTGCTCCTTGATGATCTTGAAAAGCTCCTGATTCTCATCATAGTGAAGCTCTTTATGAAGGAATCTCTGGGCAAAATATTTCAGATGCGTGAGAAACCGCTGATAATACAGATTATCCTCCTGAAATTCCATATTGTCATAATACTTCTCCACGATGTCCAGGATCTGATGTACGATAATGGAAATCTGATAGCTGTCCGTCTTGCCGCCATCTTCCGCATTCACAAAATGCAATGCAAAAAATCCTGCTTCATCTGCAGAAAGATCTACCTCGAACATCTCATTTACCTTTTTCAGTAATTCCAAGCCGATCTCATATTCCTTATGATAAAGCTGCTTGATATCCAGAAGCAGCATATTCTGAAGGCGGATCCCGTTTTCAAGTCTGGAGATCGCACCCATGATATGGTCGCTAAGGGAAAAATAAATACTGTCATTTAATTTCATCCCCTCTTTTTCCTTCACAGCATTTACAAAAGCTTCCACAAAATCCAGATATTTTTCCGGAATAGCAGTCAGATAACCCTGTATCTCCTTGCTGATCTGGGCATTTTCCGCAGTAAAGATCTTCTCGATCTTGGACTCCTCCACTTGCTGTCCTTTCTTTTTCTGAAAGGCAATTCCGCAGCCCTTTACAATAACTTCATGTCCCTGTCCATCCCTGGACAGTATCAGATTATTATTCAAAATCTTATGGATAACCATAGTCCTGTTCCCCCGCTGCCAGACAAATAAAAAAAGACCATTACAGTATATAGAAAACCTATTCCTATACTACTATAAGGTCTTGCCTGACGATAAATAAATATTTCAGTAACAATCCTTCTGATTCGTAACTATTTAATAACTGTACGTAATAGTATCAGAAAAAATATATGTTGTCTATCTGGAATATTTAATAAAATATTTATAATATTTTTGTGAACTTTGACAAAATCCCCTGATGATCCTGCCATACGGATCAACGGGGGATTTTCTGTTCAGCTTTTTATTCTTCAGATCTCTTTTCCCTTTGTCGCAACGGCATGTACAACAAACGGTACAAACAATGTAATAAACGCCGCATATCCAAGGTATGCATATCCCTTCTTAACAACTGTCATCAGACCAAACTGTGCGATGGCAAATGCCAGGAATGTAAAGATTGCTGTAAAAACTGCATTTCTTCCAAGGTGTCCCTGCGCTTTTTTTGCCGGGCTGTCCATACGACGCTCCACTGCATTTACGCAGCGGGTCACAATACCGGAGATCATATTTACTGCTGTGGAGATAGCTCCAAGGATGATCAGCAGAGAAATGATCGGTGTCAGGATACCGGCGCCTACACCGTTCTGGACCAGTACCAGCATCGGTACCGATGCAGATGCCAGTTCACTTACATATGCAATGGCAAGAAGTCCGAGGATGGAAAGCTCCATTGCACAGAAATTGCATACAAACATCCAGATCGCTGCTTTGTTGATCTGTTTTTCGTCCGTTACATCCTCCATGTGCTGGTACATAACAGAAACAGATGCCAGCTGGAAGAAGAAATAAAGGACTGCTGAATAGAGAGCCGGTCCAAAGGCTCCGCTCTCGGAGGAAAGTACAGTCATTTCTCCGGAGGACATAGTATGGATGGAAGCTGTGATATCTCCCCACTGTGCAATGATATTCGGAACAAGTACCAGTACAAGACCGATGATGATCAGCACACTTAATGTAGAAGCACATTTTCTTACGACATTGGTTCCGAAAAGTGCGATCACAAAGATAAATGCTGCAATGATCAGTGTACAGAACCAGTATGGGATCCCAAACAGTGTCTGCAGTGTGGAACCGCCGGTTGCAAAGGCTGCTGCTGATGCAGTTCCGATCATAATCAGGTAACAGATCTCATAGAGATTGGACATAACCGGTTTCGTTTTTCCGTAAAGACTGTCGGAAAAGCTTCTGTAATCGTAGGTTTTGTGTTTATAAGCATAGCGCATTCCATACCAGAAAAACAGTGCATACAATCCCTGTGTCACTGCCGGCAGGATCAGACACCAGATACCGTAGTTGATAAAGTACTGATAGATCTGCGCTCCTGATGCGAATCCGCCTCCGAACTGTGTGGTAAATGCGACGAACGCAAGTCCCATAGCCAGAGGCATTTTACTTTGTAATGATTTATTCTGACTCATCTCTCTTTCCCCCATTTTTTATTTATTATATTCGATGACTTTTCCCGGATTCAGGATCAGTTTGTCATCGAAAGCCAGCTTGATGGCTTTATAAAGAGCGATCATTCTCGGGCCAGCAAACTCTTCCAGGAATTCCAGACGTCCGTTTCCGATACCATGCTCACCGGAAAGCTGGCCGCCCAGTTCTTTGGACAGTGCATACAACTCTACCAGGCTTGCGTGGGTGGCTTCTTTCCACTCCTGGTCGCTCATTTCCGGTCCACGGAGCATCTCTGTATGGATGTTACCGTCTCCGCAGTGTCCGCAAGGCTCTACACGGATTCCGTGTGCGCTTGCAATCTTTTTGGCTGCTTTTACATACTCTGCGATCCTTGCTCGTGGAACAACTACGTCACACTCTTCCTGTGCGACAGAATCTGCTTTCATTCCTTCCAGGATTCCGCCTCGGACACTCCATACAGCACCTGCACGCTCCGGCGTTCCTGCGATACAGCAGTCCAGAGCTCCGTTTGCCAGAGCTGCTTCCGCTGCTGCCTCTACTGCGCTGTCAAGTTCCTGTTTACTGGAAGCATCATACATAACGATCAGCACTGCTTCTCCCTGTTTTACTGGGAACATTTTGTTCAGATTACGTTCTACGATATCAATCAGTTCTCTTTCCAGAAACTCGATGGCTGTTGGCACAAACGGCAACTCCAGAACCTTCGGGACCATGTCTGCACATTCCTCAAGACTCCTGAACGGCATTACAAGGGTACAGGTGCAGGTCGGTGCGGGAAGAAGCTTCAGCGTTACCTGAGTCAGGATACATAAGGTTCCCTCTGAGCCGATCACCAGATCTTTTACATCATATCCCGTTGTGTTCTTCACAACGTTGGATGAAAAATTCATGATGGAACCATCCGGCATAACTGCCTCGATACAGCGGACAAAATCCCTGGTCAGTCCATATCGTACCGCCTTCATACCACCGGCATTTGTGATAACATTACCGCCGATGGAAGCTGTTTTTTCGCCCGGATCCGGCGGATAAAAAAGTCCTCCTGCTGCAGCGGCTGCCTGGATATCAATGAGCAGTGCTCCCGGCTCCGCTGTGATGGTCTGGTTCTTTCTGTCGATCGGAAAGATCTTGTTCATGCGCATCACAGAAAGCATGATTCCACCATATTTGCAGGTTGCTCCGCCTGCAAGTCCGGTTCCTGCGCCACGGCATACCACCGGGATATTTTCTTTATATGCGTAAGCCATGATGGCTGAGATCTCTTCTTTATTTAAAACCTCCACATAAAGCTCCGGAGGAAAAACTCCGTACTCCGGCATCTCATCACGATAATATTCTTTTGCGATCTCATCGCCGACCCATACACGATCTGAAGCAGTCACAGAACGGATGTAGTCAAAATCTTCTGAAGTCATTTTTTTATAGGGATATGCCATGACTTAATCCTCCTTCCGATTCTTTATCAGCTCTGTCAGCTCCGGTACAACCTGATACAGATCATCCACGATGCAGTAATCTGCAACATTAAAGATCTGTGCCTCCGGATCATTGTTGATCGCTACGATACAGTCAGATCCTGTCATGCAGGAGGTAAACTGGATAGCACCGGATACGCCGCAGGTGATGATCAGCTTCGGACGGACAGTTCTTCCGGAAAGTCCGATCTGATGTGCAACATCTCCGAATCCGTTTTCTACCATAGGACGGGTGAAGGCAAGCTGTCCGCCAAGGGCATCTGCCAGTTCCCGGCACATTTCCACATCCTTTTCATTCCGGACACCACGGCCTGCTACTACCAGAACATCCTCTTCCTCAAGGCTCTTTACCTTATCAATGACCCTGGATGACAGAATCTTGATCCTGGAATCTGCCATTTTTTTATTTACCGGACATACAACCACCTGACCATGCGGATTTTTTACTTTTTCTGCCTTGTCCATAACCTTATAACGGACCGTGGCAAACTGTGGTCTTGATTTGGTGATGCCGATCTGAGCCATGATATTTCCGCCGAAAGCCGGTCTGATCTGGATCATATCGGTGTTGGAACGGATATCCAATGTAGTACAGTCTGCAGTCAGTCCCGTATGGAATCTGGTGGAAAGCCTCGGCGCAAGGGAACGTCCCAACGCAGTAGCTCCGATCAGCACAGAGCTTGGCTTGTTTGCTGCGATACAGTCTGCAACTGCATCTGTGTAACAATCTGCACGGAAACCTTCAAAGCCTTCATGCTCATATACGTACACATTGTCTACGCCATACGGCAGAAGCTTTTCCGCATTTTCCTTTGTTCCTTTTCCTCCGACGATCACACAGTTAACCTGATAACCGACTTTAACCGCCATCTTTCTCGCTTCCCCGATCAGCTCAAAGGTAACCGGATGGATCTCTCCTCTCTCCTGCTCCACATAGATAAGAAAGTTTTTCCATTTATCCTTGTCAAAGGATTTCGCCTTCTGCTCAAACCGGATAGCTTTCTCCGGGCAGTTACGAACGCAAAGCCCACACATACGACAGGCATCGCCTACAACAATTCCATTTCCCTCTATGGTGAGGGCCCCAAAAGGACATTTCTCCACGCATACTCCGCAGAGCACGCATTTGTTTATATCAAATTTTAAAAATTCCATGTTCCGCTTCCCCCTATATGATCTTCTTTCCGGTCAGGAGAGCAACAAGCTTGTCTGCCTTTTCCTTTGCAGTTCCTTCCAGATAAACCTGTTTTTCACTTTCCTCCGGCGCAAACATTTTTTCCACAGAGGTGGGGGAACCGATCAGTCCGTAACGGCTCAGATCCTGATCCGGCATATCTTCAAAGCTTAAGATCCGTACCGGACGGTCTGAAGTTGCCTTCTTTAATAAATAGGATGGCAGACGTGGCACGCAGGTATCCTTGTCAATGGTTAAAAGACATGGATACGGAATCTCGGAAACCTGGGAAACACTGACAAGATCCTGACGGACCTGAATGCTTTTTTCATTGACGTCCATGATCTCAGCTACCCATGCAGCATGTGGGATGGTCAGATGCTCTGCAATGGCCGGTCCAACCTGGGCTGTGTCACCATCTGTGGTCTGTCTTCCGCAGATGATCAGATCTGCACCGCCGATCACCTGGATTCCCTGTGCTAACGCATAAGAGGTTGCCAGAACATCCGCTCCCGCAAATTTTCGGTCTGAAAGGATCACGCCCTCATCAGCACCCATGGTATAAGCATCCCGGATCATCTCTTCCGCCTGAGGCGGTCCCATAGTAAGAACGGTTACAGTTCCGCCTGTTTTTTCCCGGATCGCAAGGGCAGTTTCCAGTGCAAACAGATCATATGGATTAGTCCTTGTCTCACCGGACATTCGTTTCATGGCACCGGTTTCCGGATCGATATCAACCTTGGAAGTTGCCGGTACCTGCTTCATACATACAACGATCTTCATTTTCTATCTTCTTTCCTGTATTTTCACTTTTATTTTTTGCTTTAAAACGTTAAACAGCTGTATAAGTATAGCATTAACGTGGTATAAAGTCGAGAGGGTTTTGGTAAATTCTGCACAAAAAAGCATTGAAAAAACTTTTAAGCATGCTATAATTACTCTCCGTTATCAAATAAAGCAGACATATGAATCTTTACAATATCACATCGATCAAGGAGCATATATGTAATGGAAGACATCCGTGCAATCTACAGAATTTTCAACAATCTAAAATATGAAATGGAAAATAATGGATGGGTCTATCAGTGGCATTTAGGCGATGAACCTATAAAAGTAACTCATAAATTTAACCCTCCTGTAACACCTGAAGAATTTCAGCTGTTTGAAAAATATTTTCCCAATATGAAACTTCCTGCCTCATACAAAGCTTTTTTATCCTGCTCAAATGGCATGGAACTTTTTTGCGGAGAGGAAGGCAGTTCTTTAGTCAGCTGTACCATTTATTCTTTAAAAAGAGCGCTCAAAGAAAAGGAATCTTGGAATAGTACGCCTATTTTATCTGATCCGGAGTTTACATATCATCTTCCTGTTCTTTGCTTACAGGACATCGGCGATATAACCATGGATCTTCAGGCTGTATCAGAAGGCAGAGACGATTACCTATGCTATCCAGCTCCAGATACTGATCGTTTTAATATCCCTTTTAATGAATGGCTGGAAAGATATATCGTATGCCAGGGGCATGAATTCTGGTATTTCTTGAATCCATAAAACAGAAATTTTATGAATATTTTTCGTAAAAATACCCCGGAAGCCTTACGGTTCCGGGGTATCTTACGTTTGGACACAATGTACCTTGCGGTACTCAATATATATTAAATTAGGATGTTATACTAATTAACGGTTACTCGATAACTGTAGCAACACGTCCTGATCCTACAGTACGTCCACCCTCGCGATACTTTAATCCCGTTTTACCTCATATTTTTTATGGTTTTCTATCCAAAATACAGTGAAAAACGGCTGATTTGCACCATCTATTTTTATTTGCCTGATTTCTTGGCACCGTTTTGGCACCGGAATCCCTGGTCGAAAAGATTCTTTTCTACAGTTGCCCTACTCTCATCTGTCAACTTCATATTGCGCCGACAGTTTCAGGCGGTTATAATCAGAATATGGGTGCTACCATAACGGTAGGCGGTTAGTCCTTCAACAGAGGGTTGCAGAGTGCCACTGGCACTCGTTTTGCAACGACCGAAGTGAAACGGAGACCTGTGACCCTCTGATTACATAGAAACCCAAAAGGGAATCCACTGGAAAGAAGAACTAAGCCAATGAGTATTGTTGACTTCATAGCAGTAGTGAGCTTCGGCCTAACCTGCTTTTGTATCGGATATACATTAGGCAAGGATAATCATAAACCACAAAAATAACCGCCCAGTCTGCAAACTAAGCGGTTATTTTTGATAGATATTCTAAATAGTAAAACGGACTAATCGTCTATCGGTAGCACTCTTTTTTCTATAAGCATATTATCACGCATCTGTAAGAATGTCAAAAAGTTCTTTTTCATAGTATGTAATACGAATTTGAAAATACTTATAAGCCGAAAAAATACACCAGTACCAGCTTGATCACAGCAGCTCCACCAAAGGCAACAACTGCAGTTACAACTAATTGCATAGGTTTTGGGAAATTTTCGAACACAAAAACTTTCCTACTCTTGCTCCGCACCTTGCTTAAAGATCCTGTCGTAAATGCTGCTATCATTATGACTGACACAGATACCAAGGTCTCACAATAGCCGGCAAGCTTTCCTAACACATCATTATACATATATGCACCTGTTTCATGCAGAATCCAGTATAGAACCAATGCACAAACTCCCATGACACTTTGGAGCTTCATTTCCTTAAAAATCTTCTCTTTCTCTGTAGTTGCATAATCTGACATTGTTTTAGCAATTTTTCTTTCTTCTTCGTTCATCATCTCGCTTTTCCTTTCTCCACTGATAATCTCAGGAATGCTGATATCATAATAATCTGCAATATCCACAAGAATACTGATATCCGGCATATTGTTTCCGGTTTCCCATCTGGATACGGTCCTTCCAGAGACATTTAATATTTCTGCCAACTGCTCCTGTGTAATGCCTTTTTCTTTGCGAAGTTTTTTTAAAAAATTCCCGATTTTTACTTGGTCCACCTCAACTCCTCCTTTCATCATCAAATATAGAATCTGTTATCTGCAAATAACACGACACAAAGCGAGAAATGTCGTATTTTCACTAATAGACACAGTTGTCTATGCGTTTTTCATTTTTTCAATTATACAAACTGGAATTTATATAATTATTCCTCTAACTTTCCCCATTTTATAGGCTTTCCTGCCTGTCCATTAGTGAAATGATATGTAGTTTCCCTTATTTTTGCCCTTATGAGATAATCACAAGGGAAATAAGGGAATTTTTTTAATCATTGCCTACCACTTTATCAAGAAGCCGAACCGATTTTCGTTTCGCATCTCTTGTGGAGTGAGCATAGACATTCATTGTGGTACTTACATCTGAGTGTCCTAATAATTCCTGCACATCTTTTGGAGCAGCTCCATTTGCCAAAAGGTTGCTTGTATAGGTGTGACGTAACTGGTGGAAATGAAAGCCTTCAAATCCCTCTAATGCTTTTGCCACCTTTCTGCATACCGTCCCCAAAGTAGTCGGAAGTTCCAGACAACCATCCGGTCTTAAGCAGACAAAAGAAATTTCTTTATAATCTGCCGGGACTTCCTGCGTTCTGTCTAAGCAGTAATATTCGTAGTACACTCTGTTTTTCTCTTTGACCTCTTTGTAGTAGTTCGTGTGATAAAGTTCTCCGTACTGCATTCGATTTTTTAACTGCTCTTTCCGGGCATTGCGGAAAATCTCTACCAGCGTATCTCCAAAATCAACAATCCTCACTTTTTTCCGCTTGGTTGGTCCGATGATATATTTGCGCTTTGAGCCATCATATCGGATGCTGCGTCTTATGGTAAGGCATTGTTCTTCCAGATTTACGTCCTGCCATGCCAAACCACAGGCTTCTCCAATACGAAGCCCGGCATAATAGGCTATCTGGATTGGAAGTATTGCGGCTGGGTTCTTTTTTTGAAGATACGCAAGCAGTCTTTCATAATCTTCTCGTGAAATTGGTTGGATATTTCCGTCCATGTCCTCATCCGAAAACAAATCAACTTCGTCCGTCTGATACCGCAGTTTAATATACTGCATGGGATTGAACGTAATATACTGTTTTGGAAATACTGCAAAGCGGAAAGACTGCTGCATGACTGCGGAAAAAGAATGGATGTAATCTTTGCTGTAACCCTTTCTCTCTTTTCCATCGGGATGAACTCCCCCGAAGGAAAGCAAATCAAAGAAAGATTGCAAATGCTCAGAGGTTACATTTTTTAATTTCCGTTCTGCCAGCGGATGTTTCTTAATATTTCGGATTGTTCCGAGGTAATTCTCCACAGTACCATTGCTGAGCGTACCTGTTTTTAATTCCTCCTCTGCCCACACATCCAGAAGTTGTCCGACTGTGAGATTTTCCGCTTTGGCAACAAATTTCTTTTTCTCATAATCATCCATTGCCTGACGGAGCAGCTTTTCAGTTTCACTTTTGCTTTCTGTTCCAACGCATTCTTTCTGAACAAGATTGCCGCTTGCGTCCTCTACATAGAAGCGGTAGTACCATTTCTTTCCTTTTTTTCTTACAGATCCTTTTGCCATAATCGTATGTCTCCTTTCGATATTAGACAATCGGAACTGATGAAATGCTTCGTGCGTGTAAGTATATCATAACTCCGGTTGTCTTACTATACCGATTCGGAATCTTCGTATAAGACTTCTGATAAAAGATTTGCAAGCCTTTGTTCTGCTGTTTTTGGTTTCTTGGAATAGAGCCTTACAACGTCTGCCATCTCATTAAAAGCATTGATGGTAGGAGTGATTTCCCTTAAGAACATAATCTCATTATATTCATCATTCGATTCAAACCCTATTGTTTTGGCAATATCCGTCTGACCAGCATTCCCCTTGAAGTTTTTGCAGGCGAACTGAAAGGAATCCAAAAACAGACCATATTGTTTTAACATCAGCAGTAATAAATCTTTTGAAAAAGCATCTTCTTCTTTGGTAAGGGCAAGCGGTAACTGTTCCAGAATATCTCCCATCGCATCACGAATCTGTAACTCTCTCTTATCCGTAATGTCGGTTTCATATTCATCTGTTTCCCCTTTGAGCCATTCCACAGATACATGGAGTGCTTCCGAAAGACCTTCCAGCACCATTTTTTTCGTATTGTCAATCGAACCATTCTCATAACGCAGGATTGTAGAAGCGGTAACCCCCATCTTTTCTGCGACATAAGGCTGTGTCAGATTCAATTCCAGACGGCGCTGTTTTACTCTGCTGCCTATCAGCTTGCGTAGTTCTTTATCTTTCATGCTGACTGCCTCCTTTTTCGGTATGTATGAATTATAGCATTGTTTTTCCAAAATTGCAATATGCAATATAGTATTTGCTTTTAATATTTCGTAACGCTTGACAAAAAGATATGAAAAGGATATACTTACATCACAAGAATTGCATAATGCAATTTATAAGGAGGTGATTATATGACGCAAAGAAAAATTGCATTATCCATCGAAGAAGCTGCTGACTATACGGGAATCGGCAGAAACACCTTAAGACAGCTTGTAGAATGGAAGAAACTTCCAGTATTAAAGGTTGGTCGCAAAGTCCTGATTAAAACCGATATTCTGGAAATGTTTATGGAAGCGAATGAAGGTCGTGATTTGAGGGATAGAGGAAATGTAAAAGCCGTAACAAGAACTGCGGCAAATTAAAAAGGCGGCTTCCAAAGAAACCGCCAAAGGTTCTATCAGACCGAAGCCATGATATACCTACACGCAAGAAGATTATACCATGTGCTTCTTCTGATACGCAACCAAGAACTTATGTTTGCAAGAGAAAGGAGAATGTAATAATGGCAAAATCAACAAAAAGTTATGAAGAACGAATGCTTGAAATGGAAAAGAAAGAGCAGGAAAGCCTTGAAAAGGCGAAAAGATATGCAGCACAGAAGAAAGAACTTCTGAAGCGAAAGAAAGCCGAAGAAAGTAAAAAACGAACCCATAGGCTCTGTCAGGTTGGCGGTGCGGTGGAATCCGTTCTTGGTTCGCCTATTGAGGAAGAAGACATCCCAAAGCTGATTGGTTTTCTGAAAAAGCAGGAAGCCAACGGGAAATTTTTCTCAAAGGCAATGCAGAAAGAAACAAATACCGATATGGAGGAAGTGTAATGGCGGAGGGGATGAGGTTTTCATTCCCTTCATTGCTTTTTTATGAAGGGCGCACTTATGGACAACCAGAGGTCGTCCCAATAAGTTTGCCACAAGTGACAACCGGTCTACGCTCACGCTTGCCGGGCTCGTTCCGTCGGCGGGGCTTTCAGCCAGACCTGCTCATGCCGCAGGAGGCACTCTTCGCCAGAGGGGCGCATTCCATGCAGGCTGCTATGCGCAGGGCACTCTTACGCAGAGGGCGTTCCGGCAATGCTGCTTTTCCTAAAACCGAAAGCAATGTTGCCGGAAATCTATGCCGGATGTGCAGAAAGGAGGCATCCAGACATGGCGATTTTTCATTACACAGTCAAAATAGTCGGACGTAGTAAAGGGAAATCTGTTATCTCCGCTTCCGCATATCTCAATGGGGATGTGATGAAAAATAAGGAAACCGGGCGAATCAGTTATTACACTTCTAAAAAAGAAGTGGTCTACACCAGTCTGATGATGTGTGAAAACGCACCTCCTGAATGGCAGATAGTACCAGAGGAAAATATAAAACGCTTTCAGAAATCTGTCCGATACAAAAAGTCAGCAGATAAAGAAGCTGCTTTAGAAAAATTTAAAATCACATTTCAGAAACAGAAGTTATGGAATGAGGTATTGAAGATTGAAAAAAGTGCGGATGCCCAATTTGGCAGGTCATTTGAATTTGCCCTTCCCAAAGAATGGAACAGACAGGAACAAATTCAATATACAACTGACTATATCCAAAAAACTTTTGTAGATAGAGGAATGTGCGCTGATTGGAGTATCCACGATAAAGGGGATGGCAATCCCCATGTCCATCTGCTTCTGACTATGCGTCCTTTTAACCCGGATCATTCTTGGGGAAAGAAAGAAGTCAAGGATTGGGATTTTGTCAGAGATAAAAACGGAAATATCGTGATTGATGAATCCCATCCGAACTGGTGGCAGGATAAGAAAAACCCTGACCGTCATGGAATCCGTATCCCTGTATTAGACGAAAACGGAATTCAGAAGATTGGTGCAAGAAACCGCCTGCAATGGAAACGGGTGCTGACCGATGCTACTGGATGGAACAATCCAAAAAATTGTGAACTATGGCGGAGTGAGTGGGCAAAGGTGTGTAATGAACATCTTTCTTTGCATAATCAGGTCGATCACCGTTCTTATGAAAAACAGGGAAAACTCCAGATTCCTACCATCCATGAAGGTGCTGACGCAAGAAAGATTGAACAAAAGTTTCTTGTCGGGCAGGAAATAAAAGGTTCGTGGAAAGTAGCGGAAAATCAAATCATAAAACAACAAAACACGTTATTGCAAAAGATACTGGACACCTTTGGAAAAGTATCGGGTGCATTATCATTATGGAAGGAGCGATTAAATGACATTAGAAGAAAGCCGGGAAATTATACCCTTAATGGAGTCCATGATTGGGCAAATCGAAGAACAGCAGACCTTAATGACAGAAATGATTCTGGAAATGCAGAACCGGGACACCCAACTCTCTCTTATGCAGGAACAGAATCAGAAATTGCAAAAATTAAACAGCGAGTTATCCGAGCTGCTCAACATTTTGCCAAATACCGAGGAACTGCTTTCCAAGATGGAAGAACAGAAAACGAAGATAGAACTTTTGGAAAACGAAAATCAGCAATGGCAGAAATTGGCACAGAATCTGAACAGCGAAAACAGTTTATTGCTGAAACAGAACACCGAATTGCTGAACTGGAACAGCAAATAAGGAAAGGACGTGATATAGATGAACGAATCCAGAGAATCAAAGAACGCCGAACAGTTGGAAGAACTTCTGCTCTTGACCGAGGAGATACAAGAAGAACTGGAACAGAAAGACCAGCTTATCGTGGAACTGAAGACGCAGCTCAGCGAATCTCTGACCTTGAACGAGAAATTAAACAAAGAGAACAGAGCCGGGAATATTCAAGCATTAAAGAACGACTTGAAGCTGGCAGACAGAGCATTGCAGATCGAGAAAGAGAAGCTGCGAAGCGCAAACGTCACGATAGGGGAATGTCAAGATAAAATACGATGCTTAACACAACAACGGGATTATGCCCGGACACATCAGAAAATCGTAGAGATACCGGTAGAAAAGCCGGTGCTCTATGAAAAATGTGAAGCCTGTGACCGGACAGCCTATCAGAATGAAAAAGCGAAATACGAAACACAAAAAGAGCGACTTGCAGGACAGTATAAAGCAAAAACGGTAATATTCCAAACAACCTTGTTCCTTCTTGCATGGTATTCGCTGACAACCACTCTTTTTCAGGCAGTACAGTCAGATGTGTTCCTTTCCGATTGTAAATCATTCTTCCATGATGCAGCGTCATTCATACAAACTTTTATCGGATGGACGATTGCTGCCGGACATTCTGCGGCACAGATTAGTACCAAAATTCCAAATGCGTTTATAGCCGGAATCATATATTGGTTATTGCTGATATTGGTTGTCGGAATATGCGTAGCAGGAACAGGGATACTGGTGATACTGATAGAAATAAAGGTTATAGAATTATATAAGAAAAACTGTTGGGATTTTATTACTCTACTGATGATACTGACAAGTGCTGCTGTCATCATTTATTTTGGAGAATCCATCAAAAAAACACTGTCAGTAAATCTTCTATTGCTTTTTGTACTTTCGCAAGGAGTATATGTTGGACTTAGATGTTATTTGAAAAATCAGTTAAATACCAAGCTATATTGATCAAAATATGATAAAAAACGTATAAAAGCAGGGGATAAAAACACACATCGTCCCCTGCTATTATATTATCCTTTTCCAATTTCTAGTAGGATATGCCTGTTTCATTATGCTTTTTTTAAAGCCTTAGTTTGAATGCTTTACTGTATTTCTTCCTAGACATAAATATGCTCCACATGGTACATAAAAAAGGACATGGCAATACCTCCTTGATACCACCGTATCCTTGAAAAAGGGCGACTTTAACACACCCTCCGTATTCTCATTTTTACAAAAGAAAACGGCGGTTTTGATTGTTATTTCAAAACCGCCGTTAAAATGGCATGAGAACTTTCTACTTCATAAGCGGTTTTTTTTCATGCTTATGAAGTAGAGAATTTTTACCTTATCGTAAATTCGCAAGATAAATTATATGTATCGTAATCCCAATCTCTTTCACTTTCAAAGAACGCAAATTGTTTAATCAAACGATAGTGTCCAGCAGGCAATTCTCCATAAAAACTTTTAACATCAATTTCTAATGTTAATCGTTCGTTAGGCTTAATAAAGCAATCCTTTTCATTGCTCTTTGAGGGGTCATCAAGCTGTTTAAGTTGATACCAAGTGCCGGATTGTTCAGCTTCTATTTCAAAATAATCTGGTGAATATTGGTATTCTTTATCAGAAGTATTTTCTATTAGAAATGAAAGGTGCTTTAAGTCTAAATCCTTTTCTGTACTCATTGAAATCTTCAAATCGCCCAAAGTGTCAAGCGCTTCTTCACTTCCATAAGGAGAAACCTCATATTCTTCGGAATAATCTTGTACTACATGATTATCACTGTCCTTTGCTTGACTACACCCAACAATACACACCAATAACAATAAGGTTAGAAACACACATATTATTTTTTTCATTTGTCCTTATCTCCTTTCTTTTAAATTTATAATAGCAATAAAATGTCTATTTTCAATCAACTTTCATTGCAATTTATTTTCACTATAACACATGCTCCCCCTGCTTTATTATTAGCAATTTGGATATTTCCGCCATGTCTTTCACTTAAAATCTTACTAATATTCAGCCCTAACCCCAAATGTTCAGTAGCTATATCTTTCGATGATTTATAAAATGGTAATGTCGCCTTTTCAATATCAATATTTTTAAACCCGCAACCATCGTCTGAAACAGATATAACTAAATTATCATTCTCTATTACTACGCTAATAGCAATATCACTTTTTGCGTATCTAATACTATTAGAGAGTAAGTTTTCATAAATCTGCATGACTGTATCTAAATTGATAAACAAGGTTATATTATTACCGCTTGTAGTAATTGAAAAATGTTTGTCATAACAAAGTGCTTCTGCTGTGTTATTAAAATTATCAATAAGTGAATGAAATGTAATCTGTTGTCGTGGAATATCAATATCCTCTAACCTGTATAAGTTCGTCATAGCATTTACATATTTTTCAAGACGTGAAATATTTTTTGACATTACTGATATTTCATCTAATATTTCTTGTTGTGATACTAAGCCTTTGGGAATAAAGGAAAGCAGCATAGTAGCATGACCCTTTAGTAAAGTCAAAGGAGTGCGTAAGTCATGCGAAAAAGCAGCATTTAGACGGCGCTGTTCAGCAAATTGTCGAAACATAGTTTCATTATTTTTCGACAAACAGTCTTTCATTTTTTCAAAGGCATGACAAAGTTTCCCCATTTCATCATTTAATGGATATGATAACGTAAAATCTAAGTCATTTGCTTCAATTTTATGATACGCATTAGTTAATAGCTTAATAGGTTTCGATAATTTTTTTTTATAAAAAAATGTTACACAACATATCATACTAATAGATAATACGATAGGAATAATTGCAATATTTAATGAACCTAAAGCACTGTCAATAAGCCTATCCCGGTTTGTAAAATTAGGTAAAACTTCGATATATGAAACATGGTTCGGATAGACATATTCGTGTACTGGGCGTTCTTTTTGATAATCAACATTGAACTTGCATATCTCGTTTCCTTTCGTGTCAAATATTGTGTATTTTGTTTGGTCATTACTATAAGTGGCGGTAAATGAGCCATTTTCCGGTATATCATACCTCGTTGACAGATTTTCATACTTATAGTTTAAATTTATTCTGTATCTGTCAACCATTGAAATTAAAAGTATACAAATAATTATTCCAATCAACAACGAAAACAAAGCATAAAGAACAAAGGTCATTCTAATACTCATGCTATTTAACCGATTGAACAATCTGCTTCTCTTTAATTTTTCCATCTATATCCGCACCCCCAAACAGTTTCAATGTAAGGTCTATCGCCTAAAGATAAAAATTTTGCCCTAATACGTCTGATATGTTCTGTAACAACTGTATTATCACCAATGCCGTCTAATCCCCAAACTTTTTCATAAATAGTTTCCCGGTCAAAAACAATTCCTTTGTTTTGCGAAAGGAAAGATATTATATCAAATTCCTTTTTGGTAAAAGCCATATCCTTATTATGATAAAACACAATACGTGAGGAATAATCTATAACCATATCTTCATCAAATTGCACCTTTGAAGATATATTGTGTCTTTTTTCTCTGCGAAGATGTGCTGCAATGCGAGCTTCTAATTCATCAACAGAAAATGGTTTTATTACATAGTCGTCTGCGCCAATAGAAAATCCTTTTATTTTATCACTATCTTCAATGCGTGCTGTTAAAAAAATTATAGGGCATGAAACATAATCCCGTATCCTTTCGCAAACAGTAAATCCATCTATATCTGGCATATTGACATCTAACAAAATAATGTCAGGTTTTTTTTCTACTTCTTTTAATGCAGCATTTCCTGCTGTTGCAGTATATACCGTATATCCAAGTTTGCTGAAATAGCAATACAGCATTGATACAATTTCTTTTTCATCGTCTACAATTAAAATACTCTGCGCCATAAATATGCCTCCATTGTGAATATCTGATTTAAGATTATCAAACAAAAATCTATTTCTAATCAATTTCTTTAATTTTCGATGTCATTAGTTATTATATATGGCAATATGAGTTGTAGCAACCTTACTCTACATGTTTTATGCTCTATTACTATCCACACTATGATGTGTGTAATCATATCCCGAAAGCCATACCAAACAAAGCAGTCTATGGCAGATTTAGAAATAAGTCCTATGATTATTGAAAAATAAGAAAATATAAAAATTAGAGTGAAGTAATTATATTACAAAAATGAAAAACGGGAGATACACAGATATTGTGCTATCTCCCATATTGTTTTTAGTGTCATATCAAGGCTCATTTATTAGTGGTAAAATTAGCGTTTTTCTATATTTCTCAAAATGCTTGAAAGTAAAGTGTTCATATGGATAATCGAAAATCAGATATAAACTTTTGTTTAAATTGCCTATAATTCAAGTGAATCTTCTGCATCCACCCACATCTGTAAATTGCCATCAAGATATAATCTTGCATATTCCAAAGGCTCATCCACAGCCAATGAAGTAAGCGCACATTCTGATCCATATGTGGTTTTTAAATTTTTTTCAGCTTCCCAACAATTAATGCGAAGCATATATCCGGCACTTGTGTAAACATCAATACTATCGTGGTTTATGTTGTATTCTGCATAAATTGTTCTCATTGTATCTTATCTCCATTTTTTAATAATCATTTACAGAGTTAAATATCGAAAACATTTCATTCAGTTCACCATGTCGTTATTGTTATATGTTATACTATGTACGAATTTTTCTTTCCCTTAATTTTTCCCATATTAAGGTTCATGAAAACCAATGAGAGAATATAATACAAGGGAAAGAGTAAGGGAAAGTTCACTTGCTACAAACTTAGTATTTTCAAGGGTTTGTGAGGAATTTGATAATCAAATATAACAGTTATTAAATTTCCTAAAATAAGTGAAATATCAACTGGAATTTGGCTATTTCGTTGCAACAATACTTATCCAATGATTTTTTGCATTTGAATACGTTTTGATCTCTGTAAAACCCGCTTCTTTCAAAGCGGCAACAAGTTGTTTAGATGTGTAAATCTTCATACCATTGATCATCTTTGTCCATTTTTCATCTGCGGCATTCGTTCCGTCACTCTCGTTACAAATCAGGAATATGCCTTCGCTTTTCAGCACACGGTTGACCTCGGAAAAGCATTTTACTAATCCTGGCCAAAAGTAAACTGTTTCGAAGGCAGAAACATAATCAAAAGTCGCGTCAGAAAAGGGTATAGCAGATACATCTCCTTGAACTACATTACATTTCCCTTGTTTAATGGCGAGGGCGTTCAATTTTTGAGATTTTGCCACACTAACCTCAGAATAATCCATTCCTGTCACGTGGCCATTTCTACATCTATCAAGCCAGACCGCAATATTTGCTCCGCCGCCACAGCCGACGTCAAGAACTTCAGCATCAGACTTCGTGGAGATATTTGAGAATCCCCATTGCGATAATTTGGCGTGACCGCTGTTCATCATCTTCGTCATCAATTTTCCGCCGAAGCCTTGTGGCTTACGGGTATTTTCAAAAAATCTCATTACAGAATTCCTCCTCCACAAATACCGGTTTTCTTAATTCGACAAACCGGTATTGCTCAATCGTTTTTCTCCGTTAGGAGAATATACAATCCATAAATAAAAAGAACAAGGAATAAAACCGTAGGAATCAATAATCCATTTTCTAAAATACTTATAATCATTCTTCCAGGTGGCGTTACCCATGCAGTTGCTGGATTTTGCATTGCCGCTATTATCATTCCTACAATACCAACAACACTACTTAATGTTAAAAAACCACCTTTTATATTTCTACTCATAATCATTACCTCCTCGTTAAATACCGATTTATCTCTTACATTTTATCATATTCTATCCCAAAACTCTATTCTTAGATTGCCAAAGAGCAGCCTTCCGACTGCTCTTTCTGGCTCCCCAGGCAAGTCTTTCGTGAATACTTCCTGTTGGCATTTGCTCCATTTGTCGCTTTTCTTCTAATGCCTTCTGCTCCTGTATATCCTGTTGTACCGCATCATCTACAGCATTTTCTCCAAGAACACGCACTACCCGGTCATATCTATCAGAAACATCCTGCAATTGTTGTTTTTCATCAAATAACTGCTCTTTTTCTTCACGCACTGCATCTAACTCTCTTTGTATTTGGTTATATGCTTGCTTTGTTTTCTGATATTTGTGTTTCCATTTTTCTACTTCTTCGGCAAGTTCTTTAACCTGTGCAGCCATCGCAGCAATTTTATTTTTCACCTGAGTAAACAGTGGTTTTATTTTCTTATCCCGGTAGGTTGTTGCACGTTCCAATGCACCAGCTTCTGGAAGTAGAGTTTTCACTGTTCCATATTCCTTTATTTCTTTGCTGACATTATCCATTACCGGCTGTAACCGTTCTCTGCGTTCTTCCAGGCTATGCAGATCTTTCTCGGCTTTTTCCGCACGCTTCTCAGCTTCCTCTTTATCTTTAACTGCCTGCTCCTTGTCATCTTTTAAAAGCTGGATATTGTGGAAACAATTCGTCTGAAACTACAATATCATCGTGATCCAAAACGTGCTGAACAGATCAAACAGATCAAAGGCTGGTAAAAAATTACTCCTGTGAATAGCAAACATTCGCAGGAGTTTTTTGGCACCGTTTTGGCACCGCTGGTCTTATTTTTCAATTTTAAATTTATCTTTACTTAGTCTTATTGATAAATTTCCTTTAATCTCCGCATTGAAAATTCATAGATGATTTTACTTTCCACCCAACAGAAAAACCCCGGAAACCTTACGGTTCCGGGGTATCTTACGTTTGGACACAATGTACCTTGCGGTACTCAATATATATTAAATTAGGATGTTATACTAATTAACGATTACTCGATGATTGTAGCAACACGTCCTGATCCTACAGTACGTCCACCTTCACGGATAGCAAATGTAAGACCCTGGCTCATAGCGATCGGATGAATCAGCTCGATTGTCATCTCGATGTTATCTCCAGGCATGCACATCTCTGTTCCCTCTGGAAGGTTGCAAACACCTGTTACGTCTGTTGTTCTGAAATAGAACTGCGGACGATAGTTGTTGAAGAATGGTGTATGACGGCCACCCTCGTCTTTAGTCAGAACGTAAACCTGAGCTGTGAATTTTGTATGGCATGTAAGTGTTCCTGGTTTAGCAAGAACCTGTCCACGCTCGATCTCGTTTCTCTGAACACCACGAAGAAGTGCTCCGATGTTATCACCAGCCTGAGCCTCATCAAGAAGTTTACGGAACATCTCGATACCAGTTACAACAACTTTACGAGTCTCCTCTTTGATACCAACGATCTCAACTTCCTCAGATACGTGAAGAACACCAGCCTCAACTCTACCAGTTGCAACTGTACCACGTCCTGTGATGGAGAATACGTCCTCTACAGGCATTACGAACGGTTTATCTGTGTCACGCTGTGGGTCCGGAATGTACTCATCAACAGCATCCATAAGCTCCATGATCTTGTCTCCCCATGGGCCAGCCGGATCCTCAAGAGCTTTAAGAGCAGAACCCTGGATAACCGGAATGTCATCTCCTGGGAAGTCATACTCGGAAAGAAGATCACGGATCTCCATCTCTACGAGCTCAAGAAGCTCCTCATCGTCTACCATATCACATTTGTTCATGAATACAACGATGTAAGGAACACCTACCTGACGGGAAAGAAGGATATGCTCTTTAGTCTGAGCCATAACACCGTCTGTAGCAGCAACAACAAGGATAGCACCATCCATCTGAGCTGCACCTGTGATCATGTTCTTAACGTAGTCAGCATGTCCTGGGCAGTCAACGTGTGCGTAATGTCTACGCTCTGTCTGATACTCAACGTGAGCTGTAGAAATTGTGATACCACGCTCTCTTTCCTCTGGAGCTTTATCGATATCCTCAAAGTTCTCTACTACGTTTCCTGGAACTCTCTCTGCAAGAACTTTAGTGATAGCTGCTGTTAATGTTGTTTTACCATGGTCAACGTGTCCGATGGTACCAATGTTACAATGCGGTTTTGTTCTCTCAAACTTAGCCTTTGCCATTTTAAAATGTCCTCCTTAAAACTTGGCTCTATCAAAATTAGAGCATTTTTTCAGATTTAAACTTGCTAACCTTGATTATATTGCAAACCAAGGTTATTTGCAAGCATTTTATTATTTTATATCAGATCAGTCCTTTTTGGAAAGGATCTTCTCCTGTACAGACTTCGGAACCTGCTCATATTTCTCGAAGAACATAGAGTAGTTACCACGTCCCTGTGTTCTGGAACGAAGGTCTGTAGCATATCCGAACATCTCGGAAAGCGGAACATATCCACGGATCATCTTACCGCCGCCGATATCTTCCATACCCTCGATACGTCCACGACGGGAGTTGATATCACCGATAACGTCACCCATGTAATCCTCTGGTGTAGTAACTTCGACCTTCATGATTGGCTCAAGAAGAATCGGAGCTGCTTTCTGCATAGCATCCTTGAATGCAAGAGAACCTGCAATGTGGAATGCCATCTCAGAAGAATCGACTTCATGGTAAGAACCATCGTATACATTTGCATGTACACCAACTACCGGGAATCCTCCGAGGATACCAGCTTTCATAGCTTCCTCGATACCTTCGCCAACTGCCGGGATGTATTCCTTCGGAATAGCACCACCAACAACTGTGGACTCGAACTTGTACAGCTCTTCTCCGTTGGCATCCATAGGCTCGAATTTAACTTTACAGTGACCATACTGTCCACGACCACCAGACTGTTTAGCATACTTGCTGTCTACATCAACAGACTTGGTGATTGTCTCTTTGTAAGCAACCTGAGGTGCACCAACGTTAGCCTCAACCTTGAACTCACGAAGAAGACGGTCAACGATGATATCCAGGTGAAGCTCACCCATACCAGCGATAATGGTCTGTCCTGTTTCCTGATCTGTATGAGCACGGAATGTCGGGTCCTCCTCAGCAAGCTTAGCAAGTGCCTCACCAAGTTTGCCCTGTCCAGCTTTTGTCTTAGGCTCGATCGCGAGCTCAATAACTGGCTCCGGGAACTCCATGGACTCAAGGATTACCGGATGCTGCTCGTCACAGATTGTATCACCTGTTGTAGTGAATTTGAATCCGATCGCTGCAGCGATATCACCGGAGTAAACCTTATCCAGCTCCATACGTTTGTTAGCGTGCATCTGAAGGATACGTCCAACACGCTCTTTTTTATCTTTTGTGGCATTCAGTACATAAGAACCGGAGTTCATTGTTCCTGAATAAACACGGAAATAAGCAAGTTTTCCTACGAATGGGTCAGTCATGATCTTGAATGCAAGAGCGGAGAACGGCTCATCATCAGATGAATGTCTCTCAACTTCGTTGCCGTCAAGGTCAACACCCTTGATAGCCGGGATATCTGTAGGAGCCGGCATGTACTCAAGGATTGCGTCCAGAAGCTTCTGAACACCTTTGTTTCTGTAAGCGGAACCGCAGCAAACCGGTACTGCTGTACACTCACATGTAGCTTTTCTGAGGACAGCTTTCAGTCTGTCTACAGAAGGCTCATCTCCCTCAAGATACTCCATCATGAGGTCATCATCCAGCTCGCAGATCTTCTCGATCAGCTCTGTATGATAAAGTTCTGCATCTTCCTGCATATCCTCCGGGATATCAACGATAGAGATATCGTCGCCCTTGTCATCATTGTAGATGTATGCTTTCATCTCGAAAAGGTCGATGATTCCTTTGAAGTCATCCTCTTTTCCGATCGGAAGCTGAAGGCAGATAGCGTTTTTACCAAGACGAGTCTTGATCTGCTCTACTGCACCGTAGAAGTTTGCACCAAGGATATCCATCTTATTGATGAATGCCATACGAGGTACATTGTAGGTATCAGCCTGACGCCATACGTTCTCTGACTGCGGCTCAACACCACCCTTAGCACAGAAAACGCCGACAGCACCATCAAGTACACGAAGGGAACGCTCAACCTCAACAGTGAAGTCTACGTGTCCTGGTGTATCAATGATGTTGATACGATGCTCAAGAGCACCTGGCTTTGGTTTGCAGTTCTCCTCAAGAGTCCAGTGACATGTTGTAGCAGCGGATGTGATTGTGATACCACGCTCCTGCTCCTGCTCCATCCAGTCCATTGTCGCTGTACCTTCATGAGTATCACCGATCTTGTAGTTAACACCTGTGTAATAAAGAATACGCTCTGTAAGAGTTGTTTTACCAGCATCGATATGCGCCATGATACCGATATTTCTGGTTCTCTCTAATGGATATTCTCTTCCTTCTTTTCCAGCCAATGAATTTTCCTCCTCGAATTAGAAGCGATAGTGAGCAAATGCTTTATTTGCCTCAGCCATCTTGTGCATGTCTTCTTTTCTCTTAACGGATGCACCTGTGTTGTTCATTGCGTCCAGAAGCTCATTAGCCAGTCTTTCTTCCATTGTCTTCTCGCCTCTCTTACGTGAGAACATTGTAAGCCAACGAAGAGCAAGTGCCTGACGTCTGTCTGCTCTTACCTCGATCGGAACCTGATAAGTAGCACCACCGATACGTCTTGCTTTTACCTCGAGAACTGGCATGATGTTGTTCATAGCCTCTTCAAATACTTCAATTGCTGGTTTACCAGCTTTTTCCTCTACTCTGGTGAATGCACCGTATACAATTTTCTGAGCAACACCTTTCTTACCGTCTAACATAATGTTATTGATAAGCTTGGTAACCACTTTGTTATTGTACATCGGGTCAGCCAGAACGTCTCTTTTCTGAGTATGTCCTTTACGTGGCACGTTACTTCCCTCCTTAATCATATTGATTATATCATCGGTACTCACGCAGTAAAACTATTGCATGTTCGCACTGGTAAGGTCCTATATTTAACCCGCAACCGACAGGGTATATGGAATACCGTACAAATCTTTATAGTCTTCCGCTGTAATACATTAGATGAATAATATCTTTGTAATCCTCCTGATTATCTGCAATCAGGAAGCGGCGTAGATTTCTGATCTACAAAAATTATTTTTTAACTTTAGGTCTCTTAGCTCCGTATTTGGAACGAGCCTGTTTTCTGTTAGCGACACCTGCGGTATCAAGAGTACCTCTGATGATGTGGTATCTTGTACCAGGTAAGTCCTTAACTCTTCCTCCACGGATAAGAACAACGCTATGCTCCTGAAGGTTGTGACCCTCTCCTGGAATATAACTTGTTACCTCGATACCGTTGGAAAGACGAACTCTGGCGATCTTTCTAAGAGCTGAGTTAGGCTTTTTAGGAGTAGCTGTTTTAACAGCAGTACAAACACCACGTTTCTGTGGAGCAGCCTGATCAACTGCTTTCTTTCTTAAAGAGTTGTATGTTTTCTGCAGAGCCGGTGCTGTAGATTTCTTAACAGCTGTCTGACGGCCCTTTCTTACTAACTGGTTGAATGTTGGCATTCCATTTCACCTCCCGATTTATTTCTCCATGGGCTTTCCCATGGGGCCTTGCGGTTGCTATTTACAAATTACGGCATGCGAAAATATAACGTTTCATTCGCACGCTTGCTCATTATAGACCGTAAATACAGGGCTTGTCAAGGTGTTTTATAAAGAATTTTTGCTGATTTTACAGGGGTTTTACACGGTTTTCTCCATAGATGTCACAACCCTGCGAAAATGACGGTTTTACCTCCATGGTCTGGCCTTTTCTGTCCACCCGTGTTCCTTCCAGTAAGCCACATCCACTTCATTCCATCCACTTTTTACAAGCTTACGCATCACCTCGAAATATGTTTTGGTCTTCAACACCGGTTTTACATGGCCATAGTTCTTACGGATTTTTTCTGCCAGCTTATCGGTCGCTTTCTCAATCTCCGCCATCTTTTCCGGAGAAATTGATTTATAATTTATGGCATGAACGGCAGTACCGTACCTGTATATCTTTCCCATTCCCCAGAAAAACATACTGTCTGCCATATCTTTGTTGGTCCATTTCGTTCCGGCACCTGCTGCGGTAGAAATACAGACTCCCTGTTTGGAAAACATATCCGGGTTTGGCCTGTGCAGCATCCATCGGTAGCCATAGTGATCCAGCCATGCTTTCATGGAACCGGTACAGTGATAAACATATACCGGACTTGTAAGAATGATCACATCTGCGCTGTCAATGGCATCTGTCAGCGGTTTCAGTTCTTTATAATATGGGCAAAGCTTCTCATCCTTCACAATACACTGGTTACATCCAATGCAGAAATGCCCGAAATCTTTTGGCAGAAAAAACTCTGTCACTTCTCCACCCAGCTTGTCTGCCAGCATTTTTCCTATATGATAAGTAGAACCTTTATGGTTCTGCCCATGCACCATTGTGATCTTCATAAATCCCATCCCCCATTTTTACAGCTCCGTCATCTCTATCCTGCCTGATCACGATCTCTTTACAACGATCCTCTGTAACTTTCAGTTTCTCTCCACGGATATATTCCCGGAAACTGTCCTTAAAAGAGACGCCGCTCCGAAAATCTCCGCATTCTCTTCCGTATATCCTTCTTCTTTTTCCATCCAGCGGTCCACGATCTTCTGGGCTTCCTTCAGCCTTCCTCCTGCGATCCAGGTATAGATCAGCGCCGTTGCAGCTGTAGGATCATCTTCATCCTGCAGGTACCATTCCCGGCAGAAATCACCGGCCTCTTCTTTTTTGTCCAGGGACAGCATCGATGACGCCAGACGAAATCTCAGATCCGCCGGAGATTCCTCTTTCCACGCAAAAAGATCCAGAAGCTTTCTGCAGACTTTTTCCATCTGAGCCTGGTCCTCTTCCTGTTCCAGTGTTTCCAGATAATCATTGATCCATATTTTCAGATCAAAAGAAAACCCTTCCATGCCGCTGAGGCAAAAAAGCTCCGGTGCAAAATTGTGCTTTTCCCTGCGTCCGCTCTCAACGATTTTCATCAAAGTATCAAACGCCTGATTCCACGCCGTCACATCTCCATCATCCCGCACCATACTTTCGTAAGACTGTATCATCTGCGCTTCCAGTTTTTTCCACAGTTTTTCCATGGCCTTTCCTTTCTGTACTGCAGCATCTCCTGCAGGTTCAAAGCCGCCGGCTCCCGCAAGCCGGAAACGGCCTTTTTATCCGGTTATGGCCTCCGCTCCTTCCTGGAAGTATAGCACGTCTTTTTCCGCCTTTCCACTACAATCTGGGAAATTCCCAGGATCATAACCATTAATATAGAAAGAACTGCTCCCTGTTTTAATCCCGGGGTGCTATATCTCATAACGATCTCATGACTGCCTTTGGAAAGCTTTATGCCTGTAAGTCCCTGAATACTTACTGCCTGTACTTTTTTTCCATCCACAAATATCTGCATATCCGGATCATAAAAGCTTCGTATCAGCAATATCCCATCCTGTTTCACAGATATACTGCCTTTCCCGTCGGAAAGATCTGTCTGCTGGGACGAAAGCTTCCGGTAGATCTCATCCAGATCCGATTCCTGATAGGTTCCCAGAACTGCCTCTTCCATGCCACAGTCTGCCGTTACCCGCACTGTGGTATCCGACTGACAGGTTCCAAGATCCAGAAAATTATTGTTCCAGTAATCCGATGTCTGGCTCTGCCCGTTAATGGTCACATTCTCCGGCTCCGTCCCCGGAATATAGAGATATCCATGCTCTCCTTTTTTCAACCGCACTGTAAAAACCGCTCTTCCGGCCAGCAGGGAATCTGAATTTATCGTCTGCATTTTGTACAGTCTTTTTCCCACGATCCCGCTGAGAAGCCGGTTTTGCACTTCCAGCGGATCCGTTCCTTCCATGGCATAATCCGCTACAGAATCGTTTATCATATATGCCCCTTTCAATGCCCGGGGATTCTCATACAGATCAAAGGATGCACTTTCGCCGATCTTTTCATATGCCGTATGCAGCGTTCTTGTATTTCTACAAAGAAGATACCGGATTCCCAGCAGCATGTCCATCACCTCGGTAGCTCCCGCATACTGATAACGATTTTCCAGATTTTCAAATCCCATGTTTCGGACAAAATCCCACATTTCTTCTGTATTCGTGGAAGAATACATGGAGATTCCGTTCAGCTGGTACAGCATTTCCTCATTTCGAACAAGGGGATTTACAATGGCCGACCGGTAGTTTACCTGATCCGCCCCTGTCTTTTTCATAAGACTGGTCACTTCCCTGTCACTTTCCGCATAAACATCACGGTTGGCAGTTCCGTTGTCTGTGATACTGAAAACACCATGGATTCCGGTTTCCGCAAGTATCATTACGGCCAAGACCAGAGATACGATCTTCCTGATTTCCACACGTCCCAACGGATGTGACGGAAGTTTTCCACAAAGAAAACTGCCCGTCCACACCGGAAGAAAAAATGCCGCGATCCCTCCGTCTGTAAGAAGGGTTCCCAACCCTTTTCCGCTTTTCAGCCCTACAACAGTACAAAATATCTCTGCCAGGATAAATCCTGCCAAAATCCTCTTCCCGCTTTCCTTCTCCAGTTTTCCCCAGGCATCACAGCTTATTTTCAAAAGCAGAAAGATGAGAATAAACGCAAAACGATTGGGAATCCCCACCGGTTTGTGCATTCCGTGAAACAACAGATTCAGCGCTGTGATATGAAAGCCTGCAAAATACAGAAGAGCCATTGCCCCTAACATGATCTTTTCTGTCCTGCGGATCTCTTTGTTCAGGAAATAGATTCCTGCAAAAAGAAGCACCGCACATCCGCAGTAAAGGTTTACATCTCCCTGCTCCCCGGATTTTACAAAAGACATGGAATCTTCCATCAATGCGCCAAGCTGTTTCCAGATATCTCCGTAGACACCCTGAAGGCCGGTTCCCGCTTCTGCCGCAGCCGGTGTCCGGGATACTGCAACGATTCCCGGGATCAGCGTGATTCCTGCAAGGCCGGCTCCGCCAATGGAGGCTCCGGCAAATTTCAGCAGAGAATGTGGGATCTTCTCCGGGCGTTTCTCCTTTTCCAGAATAATCATTTGTACCACATAATACAGAGCCGCAAAGGTGCACAGCATAAATCCCATGTAATAGCTTGTCAGGATACCATACCCCAGAACAAGGCAGTACCCTTTCCACTTTCCGGTATTTACCAGCCGTTCAATAAGATATGCCAGAACCGGCAGGAGCATGATACAGTCCAGCCACATCACATTGCTGTAATATCCCATCAGAAAATTGGACAGTGCATACATACACCCCACAGAAACTGCCATGCAGTCTTTACCTGGATATTTTTTCCCGGCATACCATGCCATGGATACGCTGCACAGCCCCACCTTGATCAGAATCACTGCCGTTACGGCCTCGTTCACGTACATAAATTTCATGAACAAAAGTACCAGTAAACTGAACGGGCTGCAGAGATAATAGCAGAACAGTCCGTAGAAATTATACCCCATGGCATGTGCGGACCAGGTCCATCCCCCTCCCTTTCCAAGCTGCTCTGAAAGTTCCCTGTAAAAGGCTGTATACTGATGGACTCCATCTACCACCAGCGCCGAATTTTCTCCAAAAGGATAAACGCCTTTCAGTGCAAAGCCCAGCGTAAAGATCAGCACCGGAAACAGAAATGCCAGAAGATAGATTCCCCCTCTGTTTCCCTTTTTTTTATTTTTTTCCGCTTTCTGTATTCTTATTGGTCTCATTTCATTTCCTCGTCTGTCTGCAGCAGCTTCAGGCATTTCTTTTTCGTCGTTTTTTCTGATCCTCTGTATTCTGTAAATCGAACATCTGCGTCTTACTTTATCACATGCTCATAAACCTGAGCATTTTTACAAAACAGATCATAACATGTTTCCTACTGTATCATGTTTTTGTGAAATTACTGCGAATTTTTTCAGAGTAAAAGAAAAAAGCTGCCACATCCTTGGAGACACAGAAACTCCGCCGATGTAACAGCTTCTTTCTGAAGGAATCTATGTACGCTGATCCACAGATTTCTTCATGGGTGTAATTATTAACTTTATGTGATGAGTTTTTTAGTTCCCGGCCTGTATGATACGGATATTCACATATCCTGAGGTGGCTGTTTACAGGTTAAGAACTATTATGGGTATATGATAGCATGGTCATATACATTTGTAAAATTAATATTTCGTGTTTATAATATAGGACTTTTTAATATTTACCAGATGGATAAAAGTATCTGCCACACGGTAAAATTCTGTTTTTATAAAACGGTATAGCCTCTGGATTTCAGGCAGGCTCTCACTTCCATAATATCCTCGGTATGGAATACCATGATCGGCTTGCCGGAATCACGGTTAAAGGAGAGGTACAGATAATCCACGCTCACATTACTGTCCTTCAGTGTAAGAAGCAGATCGTTCAGATTTCCGGTCTTATCCTCAACCTCCACTCCGATCACCTCGATCACGTGGCAGAGATATCCTGCAGCGATCAGAGCCTCCATTGCCTTATCCGGCTCCGAAACTACCATTCGTACGATTCCGTACTCTGCGCTGTCATTGGTTACAGAGCCCAGAATGTTGATATCCTCGTTCTTCAGGATACCGGTAATGTTCTGCATAACACCCTTTTTATTTTCTGCATAGATGGATAACTGTTTCAGCATGATAAAATCCTCTCTTTCCTATGTGCTTTATTTTGCTGTTCTATCGTATGATAAATCTTCGCACATCTTATCAGGTATGTCAACCAGAGCAAGCCGGATAATAACACAGACATTCATATTTTAGTTTACCCGGCTCCTTGACACTGATATTTTATGATCAACATTTAACCCGGCCCGCCTGTTCACCGCATGTGAGCATGGAGATATTTTTCCCGGGTAGCGATACCTCCCCGGATATGTCGCTCCTGCTTGTTTACATCCAGTACCTTGCGAACTTCTATGGCCAGAGCCGGATTGATCACTTTCAGGCGTTCTACGCAATCCTTATGTACCGTACTCTTACTGATCCCGAATTTCTTAGCTGCCTGCCGCACCGTAGCCTTTGTTTCAACAATATATCCTGCGATCTCAACTGCACGTTCTTCAATATAATCCTTCACTGCCAAGCCCCCGAAGACGCTTTTTTACAGTGTATGCGGAGGCTTTTTCAGGTATGAGCCCTATTCTGTGCAAAGCTCCTTATAATAATTTAATTCTTTTTCGCCTGCTTATAAAGCACAAGACAGACGATCACAAACACAACCGTAATCGCTACGGTAAGCGGAAGGATCATAGAAGAGCCCGCCCCAAGCAGAAGGCCAAATCCCTGTCTCAGCGTCAGGATTCCAAAGATGGAAAAAATAACAAATGCAACTATATTGAGGATTCCCTCCGGTGCCTTGCTTTTCAGAAGATATCCGATCAGAAGTCCGATCACATCCGCTGCAAAAAGTCCCAGTGAACAGGCAAGCCATACCACAACCGCTGAACTCAGTCCCTCATTGGCACCAAATGTAATTGCGGTAAGCTGTGTCTTATCCCCCAGCTCCGCAACAAAAAATGTACAGAATACAGACAGCGGTGCAAATTTGATCTTGCGATCCTTAACATTCTCCTCCTCATCATCGCCACCCTTCAGCGTTGTCACCGCAAAAAACAGGAACGCTGCACCTGCGATCAGACGGATCAGCCAGGTAGGGACCACGGTACTGATAATACCTCCTGCAAGCACTGCCAGTCCGTTGAGCACCAGGACAGCAACACCGGTTCCAAGCAAAATATCCTTCAGCTTAAACCTGGAAGTCATTGCCACCAGCATCAGCTGTGTTTTGTCACCCATTTCCGCAATAAACTGGGTAAAAAGCACTTTCATAAATAACAGCATTTTTCTTCTCCTTTGCATATTCATCCGCTCTGGAGCCATAAAAAAAGACCCACGTATACTCTATCTCTGTAACAGAAATAAAATATACATGAGTCTCATTCTTTAAGATTTGCCAGGTGCATGCACCAGTATGTTGACAAACCACGTCTACACGCGAATTACTCCCTCACGGAATTGATTTTCGTCATTGTAGCAAAGTTGAGAAATTTTGTCAAGAGCATTAGAAAGCTCCGCCTGTGCTGTACAAGAGAACCGGCGATTCATGCCGACACCACTAAAAATCCCTGCCTGCACCGCCACCGCCGAAGCTTCCTCCGTCTCCGGAGCTTCCGCTGTCGTAGCTGTCATAATCATCATCTCTGTCATCGTCATTACCAGAACTTCCGCCGCTGCTTTTTCCCCCTCTTCCCAGGATCCAGCTCAGCGGAAACAGGGAATTAAAGAGCCGGTGCAGTACATTCATACGGCTGAAATTCTTTTTCCAGTAGTCTGCGGTATCCTTTCCCGACAATTTCATTATCAGGCCCTTCAGAACCAGAACCATAGTTACGATAAGAAATACAGGCAGCATCACGCACAGCAGATATGCGCCCACCATGAGCAAAACGATCATCACAAGCCCCAGCGCGATCTCCCAGACAGTTCCCTCATCCTCATCGTCGTCCACATCCTGCTGCACCTTCTCATACCTGGGAGCTGTTATCTTCTCCAGGCCGTATTCCTCACGGATCTCATTTAGCAGTGCATAATAAAGCTCCACGGTACCTTTTTCAAACTGATTGTCTTTATAGGAAGGAACTGCATATTCATCCAGAAGTCGTCCGGTCTTTGAATCAGGCAGCTTTCCCTCAAGACCGTAGCCAACAGATACCCAAACTTTACGGTCCGAAACCGAAAGGACGATCAGGACACCATTATTTTTCTTCTTTGAACCAATTCCCCATTTGCGGCCGGTTTCCACTGCATAATCACTGATGTCTTCCCCATCGGTGGTATCCACGGTAAGGACAACCAGCTGCGCTGTGGTATCCTCATACAGCTGCTCACCAGCCTTGCAAAGCTCTTCCTTCCAGGTATCGCTGAAAACCCCTGCATAATCATTAACATAGAATTCTTTTGTGGCAGACGGGATCTTCCCGAAAGCTGCCAGCGTACTTCCGGACAGCGTCAATACAAAAGCCAGCAGCACAGCCATCCGTCCGATCCATTTTTTCATAGGATATTCTCCCTCTATCCGTTCTTTCATTTCATCAGAACAATGGTCTGATCTTATCACTCTGCCAGCATATCCCCTACATCCGGCGTATCTGCTGCTGAATCATCGGCCTCAAAATACGACGCCTTCTCAAAGCCAAGCATGGAACCAAATACATTCCCTGGGAATTTCACAAGCCTTGTGTTATAAGCTTTCACAGCCTCATTATAATCTTTTCTCGCTACAGAGATCCGGTTTTCGCTTCCGGACAGTTCATCCATCAGGCCCACATAAGTAGTATCACTTTTCAGTTCCGGATAATTTTCCACCACAACCTTCAGACCGGAAAGTGCACTGTCCATCTGCTGATCTGCCTCAGATTTCTCTTCCACGGTATCTGCATTCATCAGCTGGTCCCGCGCCTCCAGAACCCTGTCAACAACCCCCGTCTCATGCTTCGTGTAACTTTTTACCGTGCTGACGAGATTCGGGATCAGATCTGCACGTCTCTGCAGCATGGTATCCACATCAGCCTCTGCTGTTTCCACAGCTTCTTTACTTCCGGCAAGCCCGTTGTAACTGAGCATAAGTCCTCCAGCAAGGACCACGATCACTGCAATAACAGCCAAAAATACTTTCTTCATCTCTTTTCCTCCCTTCCGATATCACAGATAACCTTTCAGCCTGCAATACAGGATTTTTTATATCCCCATTGTACCAGAGCATACAGGATTCCACCAGAAAAACTCACCTTTTCGATCAGAATTTTTCTGCCATTTCCATAAGTCCCTGATATATTTTTTCGGAAAGCGGAATGGAAACACCAAGTTTCTTCGCTTCTTTCACAATATAGCCGCTGAAGGTTTCCAGCTCCGTCTGTTTTCTCCGGATGCGAAAATCTCTCTGCAGGGAGCTGGTTGCATTATCTGCATGTACATGGCGGAATTTATGGATCACCTCATTGATGTGCTCATCCGTCAGCGCAACCCCCTTGGCCTGACCTACACTGGCAGCTTCCCATACAAGCTTTTCATACTGCTGCGCTTTCACCGGATCTCTGCGGAGCTCCCCGATGGTATTATCATAAAAAGCAGTCATCACATTAAAGGCACAGTTGAGGATATACTTTCTCCAGATCTCCACCTCAATATCCCCCTGATCCTTATAGTCAATATCCGCACCTTTCAGGATCCCTGCCACTTCTGCAACTTTCTTCTGCTGCCGTTCATCCGCATCTTTGATTCCAATACAAAGCCACGTAAACGTATCCTGCTGGGAAATGGAAAAATCCTCATTGGCAAAAGCCACCGTATAGATCAGCGAATCCACAACCGTTCCCTTACCAACCAGACGGCGGATGTTTTCTCCCGGGTCCACACCATTCATCACAGGAATGATCACGGTGTCATCCGTGACCATGTCCCGGATACTTTCGCACACCTCAGCCAGAGAATAATTTTTTACACAGATAAAAATATAATCCTGCTGTCCCATATCCTGAATTGGAACTACCCGCTCTGGCTTTGCCACGATCTCACCCTTATAATCACTGTGGAGCACCAGGCCTTTTTTCCGGATGCTCTCTGCCCTGGCGCCACGTGCAACCATCGTCACATGCGGATACGCCTTCGCCAGCAGCCCGGCTATGTAACCACCAACACCACCAATTCCGATCACTGCGATCTTTTTCTCTTCTGTATTCATATTTTCTGTTTCCTTTCCTGCTGTTTCTCCCTGAAAACTTACCCGCCCCGGGAAAAATGTGGATATTCACGGTCCACATTGACAAACAGCATGGATATTCACAATCCGCATTCGCTACCTGCTCATTGTATCAAATATTCCCATACATTTCCAGAAAGCAATTTTCAATAATATCCTGTTCAAAAAATATAGAAAAATACAGAAACTTTTTATCCCGTCTTTTTTTGTCCCGGATTCTGGTGTATACTGGATATAAATTTTTTACGAAAAAAACAAAAATGTGAGGTGACAAAAATGGATACCAAACCCGTTTTTCACGGAAGTGATATAGAAAAGATCTGCAGCTACTACAATCTGAAAAAAGAAAACATCGTCAAATTCGGTGCAAATGTCAATCCTCTGGGACTTTCCCCAAAAGCCGGCAGAGCCATTGCAGAACACGTGGATATCCTTTCCTCCTACCCGGACAGAGAATACACATCCCTTCGGAATACGATTTCCAGCTACTGCAATATTCCCGCTGATTTCATCCTTCCGGGAAACGGCTCCAGTGAGCTGATCTCCCTTCTGATCCAGGAGCGTGCCCCGAAGCATACTCTGATCCTTGGACCTACCTATTCTGAATACTCCAGAGAGCTCTCTTTCTCCGGAAGTACCCAGGAATACTACCACCTTCAGGAAAGCAATGATTTCGAGCCGGACATTCCGGATCTCTGCCGGAAGCTAGAGCAGGGCTATGATTTTCTCATCCTCTGCAACCCCAACAATCCGACCTCCTCTGCCATCACCCAGGAAGAGCTTCGCAGACTTATCGGTTTCTGTGCAGAAAAAAATATCTTCGTGATGATCGACGAAACCTATGTGGAATTTGCCCCGGATATCAACGCCATCACCGCAGTTCCGCTGACACGGGAATTCACCAATCTCATGGTACTCCGCGGCGTATCCAAATTCTTCGCTGCTCCCGGAATGCGCCTGGGCTACGGCATCACCGGAAATATGGACTTTCTTGCAAAAATGCGCGAAAAACAGACACCATGGTCACTTAACAGCCTTGGTGCCTTTGCAGGAGAGATCATGCTGCAGGATGAAGATTATATTAAAGAAACCAGAAATCTGATCCTTTCCGAACGCGACCGGATGATCCGGGAGCTGAAGGATACAGATACCTACAAAATCTATCCCGCCTATGCAAACTTTATCCTGCTCCGGATCCTGAAAAACGGACTGACCTCCTATGACGTATTTGAAGCCTGCATCAGACAAGGCATGATGATCCGTGACTGTTCTTCCTTCCAGTGCCTGGACGGGGAATTTGTACGATTCTGTATTATGATGCCGGAGGATAATTCACGGCTTGTTAAAGTGCTGAAATCACTGTAAAAGCTGTACAATACAATCCTGGATTTCCGGATCCCCTGTTTTATGCTTCCGGTGCCTGACAGACATTTCTGTCAGGCATTTTTTTACCTGCATATTTTTCTGCAAGGATCATAGCATCCCTTACTGCTTCGTCGATCCCGTAGCTTCCCTCATGAAACATTCTTCCACCAAAGATAGCCTTCACTTAGGGATTGTAAGAAAAACAGTTTTTGAGTGACGTCTTCAAGCGGTGACAAAAGAAATAACGACCATACAAGAGTAAGAATGCTCCTGTGTGGTCGTTTTCTTATGCTCAAGTACCGAAATGGTATGCGAGGTTATTATTCTTTATTTTTATCTTCACCAAAATATATCATCTTACCAGAAATAGGCTCTCTTTTAGGTTCTATATATTTGGTTCGATATATTTTGCTTCTAAACTCCTCTAGTGATGCATCAATATCGTCAAAGATATTTTGGTATACCAAAGTGTAAGTATAGCCATGTTCAGTTACTTCTTTTGATAGAAAATATTCTTTGTCTAAATCTGATGTTTTTGTTGCACATACCGGAAAGTTTCCCTTCCCGTCTTCTAACAGATTGAAATGATATGCTTCTGTTTTAAACTGGATAACAATCTTTCTGATTTTATCATAGATTGAATCATATGCCTTCTTGCGAATACACTTGTTTGCAAAGATAAAATCTAGATTACCGTAAGCGTTATCCAATGTTCCCAACTCAACTGATGAAGCAAGTTGGTAACCGTTCATACAATGCATAAATGTTTTTTGGTAACCTTCCATTTTTGACTGATACAGTTTTTCCAATTCTTTTTCAACATCTGTATTTTCATCAAATGGAAGAGAAATATTTTCTTCATACCAAGAAATCAGGTTGTCTTTTGCTCTGTGTTGAATTTCTTTGTCTTCAGACAATAGAGAGAACATTTGATTCCACTCATTTGAACGTTCTTCCCCAAATGCTTCTATGATTAAATTAGTTGGAGCATCCATATCAAGATGCTTTATTTTTCTCAATTCTTTTAATATATTAGTTGCCTGAATCCAAAACTCTTCCATAGCTTTATGTCTTTCAACATAATATTCTGTAATGGACATTATGAATCCAAGAACGGCACTACCAAGAAGAGCCATAGAAACATCATAATATATGCAATTACTGTCTTTTCCGATTACAAATGCAGCCACTAAAGCCAACAATGAAACTATTAGAGACATAATCGTTAGCCACTTTTTTGCTTTCATTTACTCACCGCCCTTATTAAGCAACATCTTCAACGCATTACTCTCCGTCACAGCCACAACCTCCTCGCAGCTGATTCCCTTAATCTCCGCAATGGTCTTCACAACCTCCGGCAGATACAGGGAGCTGTTTTTCTTTCCACGGTTCGGCACAGGTGCCATGTAGGGGCAGTCGGTTTCAAGCAGGATCTGATTCAACGGTGCATACTCTGCCACTTCCTTCAGCTTCCGAGAATTCTTAAAAGTAACCACTCCGCCGATTCCAAGATAAAGTCCCATATTCAGATACTCCCTTGCAATCTCCTTACTATAGGAAAAACAATGGATAACTCCGCCATACATCCCATCCTGCATATATTCTTTCACAATATTCAGCGTATCCTCTGCTGCGTCACGGCTGTGGATCATAAATGGGAGCTTTTTCTCACGGGCGATGTCCATCTGCTGGCGGAATACCTTCTGCTGGAGAAGATGCTCCTCCTTCTCCTTATGCCAGTAATAATCCAGGCCGATCTCACCTACGGCTACCGTTTTTTTCATGTCGCAATATCTGCGGATCTCATCCAGCACAGCTGCATCCACCTTATCCGCATCATCCGGATGAACACCCACTGCGCCATAAACAAAAGGATACTTCTCAACCAGATCATAAACCCGGTCAAAATGTCCCACAGAAGCACATACATCCACAATATGCCCGATCCCGCTCTCCTGCATACTATCCAGCATGGCAAAACGATCCTCATCAAAAGCCTCATCATCATAATGTGCATGAGTATCAAAAATCATAGCTTTATCCACAGTCATCTCGTCACCGACGGAAACTTTTCCACCTTTCAGCACTCTTGTAAACACACCTTCCCGGGGCATGATGCACTCACCCATCTTCTGAAAAATAGCACAGCCATTGTGGCACTCTTTTCCGATCTGAGTCAGCTCCAGCACAACCTCACCACAGCGAAATCTGGTGCCAACCGGAAGCTTTGCAAAATCAATCCCTTCCACAACCAGATTCTCACCAAAAGCACCATCCTCGACCTCTGCGCCCTTCGCACGAAACGCATCGATCTTTTCACCGGAAAGAAGACTCACCTGCCGGTGCCACTTTCCGGCATGAGCATCCCCCTCAAGCCCCCAGTCCTCCACAAAAACCGCAGACCCAACATTCTTCTTCTGTGTTCCTTTCTTCTCACTGATACAAACCGCAAGTACTTTTCCCATAGCAAACTCCTATTAATCACACATCATTACCAAATTTATTCCTATATCACACCAGCAATATTGATTTCCAAAACCTACCACATGTAACTCTCAAGCCTCAGGAATTATGAATCGCTGGAGATGAATTTTAATCATAAAACCTACCACATTCAACAACCAGCCCAACGGAGGCAGGGCCAGTGCGGTGACGTTAGCGGAGCGGCCGTCGAGAGGCGAGTATAGCTGCTGCCACCGAGCGCCCTGTTTGAGCCACAGGCGAGTTGGCGCGAATGGCAGCAAACCAGCGACGCAGCCGAACAGGCCGCGCAGCGTGTCACCGTACTGGCCCTGCCTCCGTTGGGCGTCCGTTCGTTAGTCTAAGTATACACCACACACTACCGTCCGCATTCTCCAGCATCGCCGGTCAAAATCTCAATCCCATGCCCCAACGCCTCAATAATAACCTCCAGGCACTCCCTGACAGCCTTAGGACTCCCCGGCAGGTTAACGATCAACGTCCCCTTCCGGATCCCGGCCGTAGCCCGGCTCAGCATCGCCCGCTTCGTGATCGTCAGACTAAACGCCCGCATCGCCTCCGGAATCCCCGGCACACGCCGCTCGATCACATCCTCTGTAGCCTCCGGTGTCACATCCCTCTGAGAAAACCCGGTACCACCCGTAGTCAGGATCAGCTCCGCAAGCCCCAGATCTGCGATCTCAGCCATCCGGCTCCCAAGCATCCCACGGTCATCCGGCAAAACATCCACAGAAACAACCTCATACCCGGCCGCCTCCATAATCTCCTTCACAGCAGGACCACTAAGATCCTCCCGCTCTCCTCTGTACCCCTTATCACTAGAAGTGATCACAGCAACTCTCTTCATCACTCAACCTCCGATCTGAGCCATACAAAGCTTCTCCGTCTTATCATCCTTCTGTCTCTCCAGACCTCCGCCAAAAACATGCCCGTCCGGTTTCTCCGCCAAAGCCTCCAGGATCACAGCCTTCAGCACCTCATCCGAACCACCACTGCGGATCACCTCCCGAAGATCCCTTCCCGCCGCATACTGCAGACAAGTCTTCAAAAAGCCCTGAGAAGTCAGCCGGATCCGGTTACACTCCCCACAGAACTTATGGCTCACCGCGCTGATAAACCCGATCTTTCCGGAAAAACCATCCACATCATAATAATGACACGGTCCATTCCCAAGGGGCTCCCCAACATACGGCGAAAACCGCGGAAGCTTTTCCCCAAGGATCCGAAGCAGTTCCTCCTCCGACACCCCATGAAATTCTTTTCCCATCCCAATGGGCATCATCTCAATAAACCGCACATGCACCCTGTGATCCCTGGCAAAAAGCGCCACCCGGCAAAGATCCTGCTCCGGGATCCCAAGAGGCACACAATTGATCTTCAGTGAAATCTCCGGATACTTCATTGCCTCCGAAATCCCTTCCAGCGTCCGCCCCAGTTCATCCCGCCGCGTGATCCTCCTGCTGCAGGCCTCATCCAGCGTATCCAGGCTGATATTCAATCCGTCCAGCCCCGCCCGGGCAAAATCACTCATCTGATCTTTCAGAAGCACACCATTTGTAGTCAGAGTCACCTTCTCGATCCCCGGCATATTTTTCAGTTTTTCCACCAGCTGAGGCATCCGCGGCCGTACAAGCGGTTCCCCGCCGGTCAGCTTGATCTTCCGGATACCCAGCTCTGCCATCACCCGGCAGATCCTCAAAATTTCCTCTTCCTGCAAAATGAGGGAGCGCTCCACATGTTGCACTCCCTCCTCCGGCATACAATAAATACACCTCAAATTACATCTGTCAGTTACGGAAATCCTGAGATAATCAATATTTCTTCCGCACCTGTCTATCATTATTTTTCCTCAAAACGAAAATCTCCGCTTTTGCCTCCTGTTTTTTCTTCCAGATGGATATCAGACATGACCATATGCTTGTCAATTGCCTTGCACATATCATAAATGGTAAGAAGCGCCACCTGAACACCTGTCAGCGCCTCCATCTCCACGCCTGTTTTTCCCTCTGTTTTTACCGTGCAGAATACACGGATCACTCCCGCATCCTCATCGGTCTCAAAATCCACAGAACACTTCTGGATGGGAAGTGGATGGCACATGGGGATTAGCTCAGAAGTACGCTTCACACCCATGATACCTGCCACACGGGCCACACCAAGTACATCACCCTTTTTCACATTTCCGCTTTTTACCGCGGCCATGATCTCCGGGCTTACCTGAATGGAACCCGTGGCTGTTGCCGTACGGTGAGTGACCGGTTTGTCGGACACATCCACCATAACAGCATTGCCGTTTTTATCAAAATGATTCAATTCCATATCTGTCTATACTTAGCAGATCTCAGCGCCTGCAGGCATCTCTTTCTCCGGTACCATCAGGGAAAGATTTCCGTCTGCATCCTCTGCACAGAGGATCATACCCTCGCTGAGGATTCCGGCAAGCTTGGCAGGCTTCAGGTTTGTAACGACCATAACCTTTTTGCCCACCATTTCCTCTGCGGAATAATGAGCCTTGATTCCGGATACGATCTGACGAACCTGGCTTCCGATCTTAACCTGAGAGCAGAGAAGTTTTCTGGATTTCTTAACCTCCTCACAGGCGATGATCTCACCAACCTGGAACTGCAGCTTCTCAAAATCATCGAAAGTGATCTCCGGCTTTGCCTCGATATCGATCACATTCTCTGTTTTCTCCTCTTCTACCTCTTCCTTCGGCTCTTCTTTCGGCTCTTCTTTCTTCGGATGAAGCTTCTCAACCTTCTCAAGAACCTCTTTCAGGTCAAGTCTCGCAAAAAGGATCTCCGGTTTGTCGGTTACGCGGTTTCCTGAAGGATAAAGACCAAACTGCTCCATCTTCTCAAGAGTTCTCTCGTTTGCGTTGAGCTGTACAAGAATACGCTCTGTTGTACGCGGCATAAAGGATTTCAGAAGAGATGCGCCGATGCAGATTCCCTCAACCAGGTTGTAGAGAACGGTTGCAAGACGATCCTGCTTTGTCTCATCCTTTGCAAGTGCCCATGGCATTGTCTCGTCGATATATTTGTTGCAGCGTTTAAACAGAGAGAATACCTCTGTGATAGCATCTGCCACACGAAGCTTGTCCATTTTTGCGGAAACGTTCTTCGGAACCTGAAGGATGAAGCTCTTAAGATCCTCATCAACCGGCTCAGTAACATTCTTATTCTCAACGACTCCGTTAAAATATTTGTTAGACATGGAAATTGTACGGTTTACAAGATTTCCAAGTGTGTTTGCAAGGTCGGAATTCAGTCTCTCAACCATCAGCTCCCATGTAATCACACCGTCATTCTCAAATGGCATTTCATGGAGTACAAAATAACGGACAGCATCTACACCGAAGAACTCAACCAGCTCATCTGCATAGATTACATTTCCTTTGGATTTACTCATTTTTCCATCGCCCTGAAGCAGCCATGGATGTCCGAATACCTGTTTCGGAAGCGGAAGATCCAGAGACATCAGGAAGATCGGCCAGTAAATGGTATGGAAACGAATGATATCTTTTCCGATCAGATGAAGATCTGCCGGCCAGTATTTGTTGAATGTATCGCTGCTGTTTCCGTCACAGTCATAACCAATACCTGTGATATAGTTTGTCAGAGCATCCAGCCATACATATACAACGTGCTTCGGATCAAAATCTACCGGGATTCCCCATTTAAAGGATGTTCTGGATACACAGAGATCCTGAAGTCCCGGAAGAAGGAAGTTGTTCATCATCTCATTTTTACGAGACTCCGGCTGGATGAAATCCGGATGTGTGTTGATGTAGTCAATAAGCTTGTCTGCATATTTACTCATTTTGAAGAAATATGCCTCTTCCTTGGCAGGTACGCATGGGCGTCCGCAGTCCGGACATTTGCCGTCTACAAGCTGGGACTCTGTGAAGAAGGACTCACATGGTGTACAGTACATTCCTTCATAATGACCCTTGTAGATATCTCCCTTTGCATACATTTTTTTGAAGATTTTTTTGACCTGCTCTTCATGGTCTTTATCTGTTGTACGAATGAATTTATCATAGGATGTGTTCATCAGATCCCAGATACGTTTGATCTCGCCAGAAACGTTATCTACGAATTCCTTTGGTGTAACACCAGCCTCCTCAGCCTTCAGCTCAATCTTCTGGCCATGCTCATCAGTACCTGTCTGAAAATATACGTCATAACCCTGCTGTCTTTTAAAACGTGCGATCGCATCCGCAAGAACGACCTCATAGGTATTTCCGATATGCGGTTTACCGGATGTGTACGCAATGGCAGTGCTGATATAATATCTCTGCTTTTCCATCTTTTCTTTCCTCCATAAATATAAAAATAAATTGTGTACTTACTCATAACGGACTGAAAATATATTCCGTCAGAACAGGAAAATTCCTGTCCGGGGACATTGGAAGATTACCAAGTAATTCTCAGCGACATAAAAAAACGCCTTCTCATACCATAACGATATGAGAAGACGAGTTATTACCCGTGTTACCACTTCTTTTCGTTCCTGCCTCGCGGCAAAAACCTCATCAGGTACAGCAAGCTCTATACCCTTCCGCTATAACAGGCGGTCCTGTCACTGCCTGCCGGTGTCCGTTAAATCGGACATTCACACTTCGCTTATCGCGTTTAAACCGGTTCAGCAATGCCTCTCCGAAGCCATCTTCCATCTGCGCCTGCACATCCCTCTCAGTCTCAGAACTCCTGCATAAAGTGAACCTTCACCATTCACCCTGCTGCAGATCTATGACCTCAACTACATCACAGCCTGCATCTAAAAAGTCCTCCGGGGATTTCCCTGTAGTACGGTGTACACATGTACTCTCTTCTTCCATGAGTTTTCCATATGGGAAAATCGTAACACATTTCCGATGGTTTGTAAACGGGGAATTTCGATACTGTATTACATTCTCCTCTGCCTGTACATCCACCGCCACGCCATCCGGAACGCAATGGTTGTCAGCGTCATTCCTGCTGCCATGCTCACCGCAAAAAGGATCGTATAGATTCCGTCTTTCTGGAATTTTGCCCAGTCCTTCATCAACATCCAGTTCATTGTCCGGTAAAGTGCTGCTCCCGGAATCAACGGAATTGTCGCAGAAACCAGAAATACAGTTACCGGCGTTTTATGAATTCTTGCCATACATTCTGCATACAAAGTAATAGCTACTGTTGACCAGAAACCGCACACATACGGACTTGGCGTTATGAACTCTACTGCCAGATATACAGCCCAGGACAGACATCCACCCAATGCCGCAAACCAGAGTTTTTTTCCATGGATATTAAATAATGCCGCAAAGCCGAGGGATCCTGTGAAGGATACGACCAGCTGTATGATTTCCCGCATGTTTTCCTCCTGAATAAAATCATAACTACTCTCAAATACTCCCATCATCTGCTGCATTTCGCTACTCCGCAATTGATGCAGTATCTAAACTCCTCATTCACTGCTTATTGCTTTTCGCAACCTTCAAGAGAACTTCCCTGATTCGGTTAAAACAACAGATTCGCCACCGTAAAACCAAGGCCCACGACCAATGCCAGCAAAAGTGCCTCCATACATCGGATCAAACCTGTAATGGTATCTCCTGAAAACATATCGCGCAATGAATTGGTAAATGCAATTCCCGGTATCAGAAGCATGATATTTCCGATACTGATCAGATCCGCATGATGTCCAAGCCCGATCAGAACTGTAAGATTGGAAAGTACTCCGCCGGCTCCGCAGCAAAGAAGCACTGTCAGCAGCGAGTTTAATGCACCTTTTTTTACAAAAGCCTCAAACAGCTTCAGGGCGATACCAATCAGCGCAGAAGCAATCATATCGTTGACATCTCCTCCGAAAAACACTGAAAAAGAACCTGAAATTACAGCATAGATCAAAATCTGCGTTTTAAAAGAATATCCTTGTTTATCCCGGATCTTTTCCAGCCCCTTCTGGATCTCCTCCGGCTTCGGCCGATACTCACAGATGTATCTGGAAAGCTGGTTCAGGTCATCCAGCCGTCCCAGATCATTGGACATTCCCGGCACACGCCGCGTCTGGGTGCAAATACCGAAATCCTCTCCATAAATAGTCGTCACAATACTGGATGTGATAGAAAAAACATCTGCCCGGGTGGCTCCATATGCCAGGCAGATCCGCCGTATGGTATCTTCCACACGTCCAACCTCTGCTCCGCAGCAAAGAAGCTGTTCACCAATTGTCATCGCATAATATAAATACTGTTCCGCTTCCTCCCGCGTCATCCGGCATCCCTCACTTTCCTGCTTTATTTCATTTTTATCTATTTTAGGACACGTAAATATTAAAATCAACAAGGATTTTTTGTCTTAATATTCATTTCTTCTATATTTCCTCAAAGTAATAAGCAGATATTTTTGTTCAAAATAAAACACCACCCGGACAAAAAAGATGTCTATCTCTTCTGTCCGGATGGTGTTGGTGTTTGAAAATCCAATGCTCTGCTCAGTTTTTATTTATCTGAAATCTAACAAATCTTATGCGAGTTTTCCGCCAAGTTCACGGCAAGCTGCAAGTCCTTCATCATCAGGAGTGTTGTTTACAATGAGACCCTCATCCTCAACAAGCTCTGCGCCTGCGTCTTTTGCTCTGCCGCACCATGTTCTCATCCACTCTCCGTCGCCCCAGTCATAGGAACCGAAAAGTGCAACTTTTTTACCGGAAAGTTTACCTTCCAGATCAGAAAAGAACGGCTCAAACTCACCCTCCTCAAGCTCCTCATCCCCCATAGCCGGACAACCAAGAGCCAGAACATCAAAAGAAAGCGCTTTATCCACATCCGCATCAGCCACTTCCATAATCTCAACATCCGCACCGGCAGCCTTGGCACCTTCCTCTACAGCCTGCGCCATAGCCTCTGTGTTACCTGTAGAAGACCAGTAAATAATTCCTACCTTGCTCATCTCAAAAACCTCCTGTTTTTAAACTTTATATTATACGCACATCTGAGATGTACAGAGATGCTTCATACCAACAACCTGCAAAATCGAATACCCCGCACGGATCTGCGCCGCAGTAAACTCCCGACACTTATCATAGCTGTCAAAAATCCTGCGAGCCTGCTCCACATCATCATAAACCTTCCAATAACCACACATCTTGCAGCCACTGCCTCCAAATTTCCGGAAACCCTTCACGTCTTCAATGGGATACCCCAGGAAAAGTCCGATCTCATGAGGAAACTCCGTCTTATAAAAAAATCTCTCCTTCAGACGGGCGATCATCTCATCCAAAGAACCATCTATATTATACCCATCCTGGAGCAAAAGTTTCCTGGCTTCATCCTGCTTAAGATATTCCTGCAGCATATCCGGCCGGTACACCAGAAGAAGATAATGCTTCCTGCATCCACAGATGATCTCCATACGGATACCTTCCCGTTCAAGACTCTCCTCATAATCCGAAATGATCTCCGGCAGTTCCGGAATTTTTTCCTTGGAAAAGGAAACAAGATTCGCCGGTTTCATTCCCATTAATACAGGGGAACAATGATAACCCATGACAGATTCAAATTTTTCACAAGTCATTTGCATTCTCCTTTACACGTTAGTTAGATTTGTCTAACTATTGTAAATATACTACCATAGTTAGCCTCTGTCAACTTATTTTTTAAAAATTTTCATTAGGAATTTTTATTGATAAAATACCATCATTAAAGGCACAATATTCCTTATAACAAACACTCTATCAGACATCCGACTGCCAGTTCTCACCATTTAACCGAATCAGGTAAGTCCCCTGCATGGTTGCAAATATCCACTACACCTGCAGCGTAAAAATACTTATTTACATCCAGCTCATAAAATGAAAATATTTCAGGATAATCAGATCAAAACCTCTTGACAAACCTCCCTCTGTCATGTATTATAATATCAGTAATAATTACTATTACTGAAAGGAGAGGACATTATGGCAGCACTTAAATACAGCCGTCAGCGAGAATCCATCAAGGAATTTCTGAGATCCAGAACAGATCATCCAACGGCAGATACAGTATACGAGAATCTTCGACAGATCTACCCGAACATCAGCCTCGGAACTGTCTACCGTAATCTTTCTCTTCTCAGTGACATCGGTGAGATCCGGAAGCTGACCAATTTCGGAAGCGCGGATCGCTACGATGGAAGGGTCGCACCACACTCACATTTCATGTGTACCAGATGCAACCGGGTGATCGATATGCAGTCAGACAGCCTTAACGGAATTCTTGAACAGGCAGCTGCAGAATTTATCCACGGAAAAGTCTTTGACGTAGACGCAAGCTTCTATGGAATCTGCAAGGAATGCCTGAAAAAAGAAGAAAAACAAGCTTGACAAAATAAAAATCACATGGTATCATAAAATAGTAATAATTACTATTATTAATTCAAGAGAAACAAAAATAAACAATATATTTCAAAAAAGAAAAGGAGATCATTACTATGGCTAAATGGGTATGTACAGTATGTGGATATGTTTATGAAGGCGAGCAGGCACCGGAAGCCTGTCCAGTATGTAAAGCACCAGCTTCTAAATTCCAGAAACAGGAAGGCGAGCTCTCATGGGCAGCTGAGCATGTTGTAGGCGTTGCTAAAGGCGTCAGCGAGGACATCCTTGCAGATCTGAGAGCTAACTTCGAGGGCGAGTGCTCTGAGGTTGGTATGTATCTTGCAATGGCTAGAGTAGCTCACAGAGAGGGATATCCGGAAGTTGGAATGTACTATGAGAAAGCAGCTTACGAGGAAGCAGAGCATGCAGCTAAATTCGCAGAGCTCCTTGGTGAGGTTGTAACAGACAGCACAGAAAAGAACCTTCAGATGCGTGTAGAGGCTGAGAACGGCGCTACAGCAGGTAAATTCGACCTTGCAAAACGTGCGAAAGCAGCTGACCTTGACGCAATCCATGACACAGTACATGAGATGGCTAAGGACGAGGCAAGACACGGAAAAGCATTCGCTGGTCTGCTTAAAAGATACTTCGGCAAATAAGAAATCCGCATAAAATAAGGATTTTTTAAGGGGGAATCACAGAAGTGATTCCCCCTTTTTTCGTACAATTTTTATTTAACTGTAACTTTACAGGTTGTCCTCTTTGAGCCGCTTCGGATTGTGATTGTTGCGGTTCCTTTTTTCAGACCTTTGATCACACCACCTGATGTTACTGTCGCGATTTTTTTGTTGGATGATGTGTATGTAACTTTTTCCTGGCTGGTTACAGGAGTGACTTTAACTGAAGATGCCAGTTTACGGTAAGTAGTTCCTTTTTTGAGTGTCACAGATTTAGTGCTTACAGTAATTTTCGAAGTTTTTACTGCTCCTCTCTGTACGGTAACTTTAAAAGATGCTGACTTTTTGCTTGCAAGAATAACCTTAACTGTAGTACTTCCTGCCTTTTTACCTGCTGTCAATCTGAAAGTTCCCTTCTTTGTCACAGAAGATACTTTTACGATTCCTGTATTTCCGGATGTCACTTTTGTAACATAATCACCTTTCGCCAGTCCGGCTGCTTTAAATGCAGTGGTAGACTGACCTGCTTTCATTTTCAGGGAAGATGCAGTCAGGGAAATCGTCGGTTTCAGTTTGGCAACTGTAATTTGTTTCCTGAGCACTTTGCCACATACTTTACAATGACTTCCTTCCTTCTTTCCTGCCTTAAATACTGTCGCTGCAATTGCTGCATCTTTTACAGCGGTATGTTTTGCCGGAAGTGTTACGGTTCTTATACCATCACAGGAAGTACATTTATCGGTTCTGCTTCCTTTTGACGTACAGGTTGCCTGAACAGTTTTTACTGCTTTCCAGTTGTGACTGTGTTTTGAACTGTTTTCTCCAATCTCAAAATGTTTCCTTACAAGCCGCTCCCACTCCCCGTTTTTGTTTTTTCGCATGGCAGACAGTGCAAGCCTTGTATTATCATCGGACTTTCTCGTCATGATCGGAAGCTCCTGGCCGGAAACTTTCTGCATATTCCATGCTTCATCATCGTAATCATATTGCAGTTTACCGGATTCTGTATCCTTCCAGCTCATCACTACGATTTTTATATCATTTCCTGTAATCTCAACGGGATCGCCTTTTCCGTTTATATACTGAACCAGTTTTACTTTTAAATTGGCGAGATTAATGGATTCTCCAACAGCCGGATTAAGCAGCTTTCCATTCTTATCTGTCAGATTATCCGGTATCAGCATAAATTCGCTGACTTCAAACCATATATCTTTTCTGAAGGCTTCTTTATATTCACCGGTTTTATCCAGAAGTTTTACTGCTACATAACAGCAGCCAACACCGGTTTTATCGTTGGATTTAATTATAAGCTTCTTTCCATCCGGAGAAACTGTAGCTTCTGCCAGTTTTGATTGTTCTATGATTTCCAGCTTATAATCTTTTACCGGATGCTGGCCACTGGTTTTATCCAGTATGTCTGTCACAATGGTCGTTTCATTGTTCGGCAGCATGGCTTCATTTCCTGCTGTGCCTTCCAAATCGTATGTCAGATTATAAAAGCTTTTTTCCTCACTATCATCACTGTCATGACCACTGTCACCGAAGTTTCCACTGTCGTCGCCATTATAACCGGGTAAAGTATCCACCTCATACATCCGTCTTGCAATCTGGTGCCAGTTTCCATCTGCACTTTTTTCCATTGCAGTAAGCCCAAAATATGTGCCATATCCTGATGTTCTCTCAAGGATTGGGAGCTCCTGCCCTGGAACATCGATCCATTTCCAGCCGTCTGTATCATAATCATGGTACACTGTGCCTGTACTTTCATCTGTCCATGAAGATATTACGATTTTATAATTATCTCCTGTTACCGGAATCGGATCTCCTTTTCCATCTTTGTAACGGACAAGCTGTGGTTTCATGTTATTTACAATGTCTACCTGCTGGCCTACTTCAGGAATAATTACATTTCCATTTGCATCTGTGATTTTTTCCGGCAGGATCACATACTCACTGACGCTGAACCACATATCTTTTCTGAAGGCTTCTCTGTATCCGCCTTTTCCATCCGGTATCTGTACAGATATGTAACAGCAGCCCTGACCGGTTTTATTGCCAGATTTAATAACAAGTTTTTTTCCATCTGCAGAAACTGAAATATCTGCCAGCTTTGACTGTTCCAGGATTTCCAGTTTATAATCATCTACTCTCTGATAATCCTTTGTTTTGTCCTCCAGATAAGTGGTAGCTGTCATCTGACTGTTCGGCAGCATGGCTTCATTTCCTGTCGTATCCTGATAATCATATACCAGTCTGTAGGAGCTTTTCTCTTCGCTGTCATCATTATGACCATTGTCATAATCGTTGCTGATCAAAGAAGTAAGTTCATAATGATGTCGGGTAATATAATGCCAGTCTCCATTTTCTGATCTCTCCATAGCCAAAAGTGCAAACCATGTAGAATTCTCTGTTGTTCTCTCCAGGATTGGAAGATCCTGTCCCGGAACCTCTATCCATTTCAGGCCATCTGCATCATAATCACGAAGTTCTTCACCTCCAGGACCTGTCTGTGACATGACGATCTTGTAATTGTCCCCTGTTACCGGAATCGGGTCTCCTTTTCCATCTTTGTAACGGACAAGCTGTGGTTTCATGTCTTTTGCTATATCCAGCTGCTGGCCTACTTCAAGGTTGATTTCATTACCACTTGTATCTGTGATTTTTTCCGGCAGGATCACATACTCACTGATGTTAACCCCAAATTCCCTTTTTGCCACTTCAGTTCCATTTATGAATGCCGTTGCGGAAATTCTGGCGTCTCCGGTTTTATTGTAAACATCCAGCACAATATCCTGGCCATCTAATGATACGTCTGCCATTTTGACACCATTTCCACCCGTTACCGGAGCAACTTTCAATTCATATGCAGAAACATCACTATAGCCAATTGTATCAACCAGACGGGATTTTATCCTGACACGGCTGTTCGGCAGTAAATCCTGGCCTCCACTGGCACCTTCAAATATCAGATTAAGCTGATATTGTTCATTTGCTTCAGCAGACTCTCCACCTTCTGAACCGTCACTGAAGACCTCCTGATTTTCGGTGTTATCCCCGAATAGCTCCGTAGTTTCTGATACGTTTTCTTCTTCTGCAATTTCTTCTTCCGCATTCTCTGCATCATCCTGAAGACTTAATTCCTCATCGTCTTCCAGATCAGGCACTGAAGCTGCTTCCCCTGTTGTTTCCGAACCACCGTTCTCCTGAACTATTTCTTCTGATTCTTCTGTCTCTGCAGTTTCCTGTCCGGTATCTGCTGTCAGTTCCTCAGCTGCTACCGGTATGACCGCGCCCATACTCTGTGAAAACGTAAGTGTTGCGACCAAAAGCATTGCAATCCTCTTTTTCTTCATATGATTCTCCCATTTTCGTTTTTCTGCCATAATTATACTATATTCATTGAAGTACTGGCTATCATATTCTTCCTTCTACTGGTTTAAAAAATATACTCGTAAAAAATTGCCCAGTGTGCTAGAGCGTGTTTGAAAAAGGCTTTCTGCAAGATGTGCGTCACAATTTGTGGGAGATTTCTCCCGGATGAGGGCGCCGTAGCGGGCTACGGCAACCGAATTCGGGTGAAATATACCGCAAAGTGGGGCGTGCAGATTGCAGGAATGATTTTTCAAACACGCTCTAATATAAAGCAAATAAAAACATTCCAAAAAGCCTTGAAATACCAGCACTCAGAGATGTTCTGAAATCACCAAAAAAGGAATCGGTCTCCCGGTTCCTTTTTTCGTCATCTCTACATACTATATCCATCCAGATATACCGATGATACATAATTTTTGCTGGTATTCTTATACAGTATCTGCAGATAATGTGATCCATCCATAGTGACTGTACTTCCGTTTTTGATCTTTCTCTGTCTTCCGGTTCCGTGTTCACTGTAATATATTGCAACTATCTTGTAGCCCTTCTTTGCAGTGATACATACTTTTGCCTTTCTGGGATAACCTTTTGTAACCGGGACCATGGTCTTTTTATCAAAGGATTTTTTATAATCTTTTCTTCCGAATTTGCACACGTTTAATGGGTTTGTATAATTATGTACCGTAACTTTAGATTTGAAAGAATATGTTTTTCCATTCTTTCTTTTTACTTTGAAGGATACAATAGAAGTTCCTGTTTTTTTTGCCTTCAGCGTAATGGTATAATCACCCAGAAACGGCATTTTTCTTACTGACACCACACTGGTATTACTGGATTTCAGTCCCAGAACTTTGTCGGATCTGACGGAGTTTATGATTGGATCTCCGGTTTCCTGACCTTTCATAAGAGCAATAGACTTATGAAATTTGAGCGTCCCCGCCGCCTGTGCTGTGACCGGTGCTACTGCAAGATCTGTCACGATGAATGTAAGTGCCAGAAATAACACCAATAATCTCTTTACTGCTTTTTTCATTACTTTTTCCCCCTTTTATAAGCATTTTGGACTTATTCCATACATATTAGTATACAGGAGTTTTTCACTTTCATCAATGTTTTTTCTGAATTTTCTGTATACTATCTTCCCGAACCTTTGCGCGAAGCTCCGTCAGATATTCTGAGAATTTCACCTGCTCATTTCCGTAGGTCATCTGCAGATCATACTCCAGCGGAATCCAGGTTTTAATATCTGATTCATTGTGCTGGATCAGGGCTTCCAGCTTGTCCAGCGCTTTATAGATCCTGGCTTCCAGAGTCCGCTGCGCTTCCATCTCCTGATACATTTCCGCCATCTCTTTATCGAACGGCTCCGGCAGAGTCTTCACCCATTCTCCCAGCACATCGGCTTCTTTCTCCGAATCTTTATCCGTTTTTTCAAAGGCTGGGATATCCCCGGTAAAAGCTTCTCCCAGATCATGGATCAGGCACATTTTCATGATCTTCAGAAGATCTGCCTCAGGGAACTCATCACTGACAAAATATGCCATCAACGTGATCCTCCAGGAATGCTCTGCAACGCTCTCCCGCCTGCCACCGGAAGTATAACTATGACGTACCGCATCCTTTAACCGTTCTGCAACGGAAAGTACTTCGATCAGTTTTTCTGGTTTCATATATTTTACCATCCTTTTCCTGCTATTACGGTAACTGTATGGATCCGTTTTTCTACCCGGTGAACCGTTAATAACACTTTTATTTTACTATACCATAGTTTCCCACGGAACAGACCACACAAAAGCATTCTTCTGCATTTTGCGCGCTGACATTTCCCATCCCAAATAAATTTGTCCAAGCTAATTTCTAAAAAAACTATAAACCATATTGCATTTTTCTCCATAATCGTCATAATGAAGTTATAAACAAAAGAAAGAAGGTGATTGCCGATGGATATCACGGTGTCGGATGAGGTCTCACAGGAATATCATGAGCTTGTGAAGAACATCCTCTGTAACAGAGAGTTCCTGAAGCTGAGCCTGTACACCCACCACCAGTGGACCACACGGCTCATGCACAGTATCAATGTTTCTTACCTCTCCTGGTTCATTGCCAGGAAGCTGGGATGTGACGAGAAAGCCGCTGCAAGGGCAGGGCTTCTCCACGATTTCTGTCCCTATGACTTCAAGGCGGAGACTCCGACCGGTGAGCATCAGGCGTTTTATCACCCGAAGGCTGCCGCAGACAACAGTGCCGCACACTTTGATGTCACAGACAGAGAGCTGGATGCGATACTCTCACATATGTTCCCTCTGGGACCTCTTCCACGCAATAAGGAAGCCTGGATCATCAGCTTTGCCGATAAAGCCTGCGCCATCGCGGAAGGCTGCCATATCGCCATTGCACTGGCCAGGCGGAACCGGATCGTCATCAATCCGGCATAATTTCCACACAAAAAACAGGGCCGTCGCCACTTCTGACGAGCCCTGTTTTTGTGTGGAAATTTATTTTATGGTAATACTTTGCAGATTACTTTATATATCTTAGTTCTCTTTCACAACAACCTTATCCAGGTGCCAGATATCATCTACATACTCCTGGATAGTTCTGTCGGATGTGAACTTACCGCTGCATGCTGTGTTCAGAAGTGCCATCTTAGCCCAGCGTTTCTCATCCTTATATGCTTCCTCAACACGTTTCTGTGCTTCTGCATAGGAACGGAAGTCGCCAAGAATGAAGTACTGGTCAGGTCTCGGCATGTTGCGTTTGTCGAGAAGTGAATTGTAGATGTCACGGAACATCTCTGTATCGCTGGAGAAGGTTCCGTTGATCAGCTGCATCAGTACCTGACGGATCTCCGGATCTGTGTTGTAGATGAAGTCCGGATCGTAACCGCCGTTATTCTCATAGTTGATGATCTGGTCAGAGCTCATACCGAAGATAAATGCGTTCTCCTCGCCAACCTCCTGTACGATCTCGACGTTGGCACCATCCATGGTTCCAAGTGTCGGAGCACCGTTCAGCATGAATTTCATGTTACCTGTACCGGAAGCCTCTTTACTTGCTGTGGAGATCTGCTCGGAAACATCTGCTGCCGCAAAAATGATCTCGGCGTTGGATACACGGTAGTTCTCGATGAATACAACCTTCAGCTTACCGTTGATGGAAGCATCATTGTTTACAACATCTGCCACACAGTTGATCAGCTTGATGATCTTCTTTGCACGTGCATAAGCTGCGGAAGCTTTTGCACCAAAGATAAATGTTCTCGGATAGAAATCCATCTCCGGATGTGCCTTGATCTGGTTGTACAGATAGATCACATGCAGGATGTTGAGGAGCTGACGTTTGTACTCATGAAGTCTCTTAACCTGGATATCGAAGATGGAGTGCGGATCAACCTCAACACCATTGTGCTCCAGGATATATTTTGCAAGACGCTCTTTGTTCTTGAACTTGATGGTCATGAACTCCTGAAGAGCCTTCTCATCGTCTGCGTAAACCTTAAGCTTGGAAAGCTGGGAAAGATCTGTGATCCAGTCCGGTCCGATCTTGTCTGTTACCCAGTCAGCCAGAAGCGGGTTTCCATGAGCAAGGAAACGTCTCTGTGTGATACCGTTTGTTTTGTTGTTGAACTTCTCAGGCATCATCTCATAGAAATCCTTCAGCTCCTGATTCTTGAGAATCTCAGTATGAAGGCGTGCAACACCGTTTACAGAGTAGCCTGCAACGATCGCGAGGTGAGCCATCTTAACCTGTCCGTCATAGATGATCGCCATCTTCTTGATCTTCTCGAAATTTCCAGGATATTTCTGCTGGATCTCAAGAATGAAACGACGGTTGATCTCCTCGATGATCTGGTATACACGCGGAAGCAGTCTGGAGAACAGCTCGATTGGCCATTTCTCAAGTGCCTCGGACATGATAGTGTGGTTAGTGTAAGCACAGCATTTTGTTGTGATATCCCATGCCTGATCCCAGCCAAGACCTTCCTCATCAATGAGGATACGCATCAGCTCTGCTACTGCAACAGTCGGATGAGTATCGTTCATCTGGAATACAACCTTCTCATGAAGTTTTGTGATATCATCATGAGTTTTCTTATATTTGGCAATGGCTGCCTGAAGGCTGGCAGATACAAAGAAGTACTGCTGTTTCAGACGAAGCTCTTTACCTGCCATATGGTTATCATTCGGATAAAGCACCTCTACGATAGTACGTGCAAGGTTCTCCTGCTCTACTGCGTTGTGATAATCACCCTTGTCGAAAGAGTCAAGGTTGAAGTCTACGATCGGCTCTGCATCCCAGATACGAAGTGTGTTTACAACATCGTTGTTATAACCTGTGATCGGCATATCGTAAGGAACAGCCTTAACTGCCTGATATCCTTCATGGATGAATTTATTCTCGTTCTTCACCGGATCCCACTCAACGCGTACATATCCGCCGAAATGAACCTCTTTTGCATACTCCGGACGACGGAGTTCGAAAGGATAGCCGTTCTTCAGCCAGTTATCCGGTACCTCTACCTGATAACCATCGCGTACTTCCTGCTTGAACATACCGTAACGGTAACGGATTCCGCATCCGTATGCACAGTAGTTCAGAGTTGCAAGGGAATCCAGGAAGCATGCTGCCAGTCTTCCGAGTCCACCGTTTCCAAGAGCCGGATCCGGCTCCTGGTCTTCGATGCAGTTAATGTCAAGTCCAAGCTCCTCAAGAGCCTCCTTAACCTCGCCGTATGCGCCAAGGTTGATCAGGTTGTTTCCAAGGGCACGGCCCATAAGGAACTCCATGGACATATAATATACGATCTTCGGGTCCTGTTTTTCATACGCCTTCTGGCTCTTAAGCCAGTTGTCAATGATCACGTCCTTCACAGTGTAGCTTACAGCCTGAAAAATCTGCTCCTGTGTAGCCTCTTCCAGTGTTTTTCGATAAAGGAATTTTACGTTTTCTTTTACGCTTTTTTTGAACTCCTCTTTCTCAAACTGCTTGTCAATCATTAGTTTTCCTCCTGTACTTTGGATACTCCCAGTGTTACAGCCTCTTTGTTGATGTTCCATTCTTTGGTGTAACCCTCTGCTTCTCCCAGAACAATGTTTTCTGCCAGTACTTCACGTTTGATCTCATCCTGGTTTGCTTTCATGATATCCATGATCTTATCGTTATCTTTTGCATAGACAATGATCTTGTCCATGACTTCGAAACCAGCCTCTTTACGCATGGTCTGAACCTTGCTGATGATCTCGCGGACAAAGCCCTCCTGGATCAGTTCAGGTGTAAGGTTTGTATCAAGGACAACGGATGTTTCACCGTCTGTCTCTGTCACATAGCCCTCGCTCTGGGCTGTTTCGATCAATAAGTCTTCCTCTGCAAGCTCGACTCTGTTTCCGGCAATGTCAAGAACGAGAACACCATTATCTCTCAGCTCTTTCATTGCTGCGGTTCCGTCGATCTCGGAGAGTGCGGTACGGATGCCGTTCAGAAGCTTGCCGTATTTCGGTCCTACTGTACGAAGCTGTGGCTTGAAGCTGTAGGAAATGAAGGACTCTACATCATCTGCGAATTTCACTTCTTTTACATTCAGCTCATCTGCGATGATATCTGTGTAGAATTTATCCATAGCTTTCTCAGCTTTTACATACATGGTTCCGATCGGCTGACGGTTCTTGATGTTTGCGGTATTTCTGCATGCACGTCCGAGAACAACGATCTCAAGAAGCTCTTCCATGTTTGCCTCAAGATCCTTGTCGATCCATGCCTCGTTTACCTCCGGGTAATCGCAGAGATGGATACTCTCCGGAGCGTCTGCATCAATGCTTCTTACAAGGTTCTGGTAGATATCCTCAGTCATAAACGGGATCATCGGAGCTGCTGCCTTGGCAACTGTTACCAGTGCTGTGTAAAGTGTCATGTAAGCATTGATCTTATCCTGCTCCATGCCCTTAGCCCAGAAACGTTCACGGCTTCTTCTTACATACCAGTTACTCATATCGTCAACAAATTCCTGAAGTGCTCTTGCAGCCTCCGGAATCTTGTAGGAATCAAGATCTGCATCGACAGTCTTCACCATGGTATTCAGCTTGCTGAGCAGCCATTTATCCATAACCGGAAGCTTATCGTAATTTAAAGTATATTTAGTCGCATCAAAATTGTCAATGTTCGCATACAATACGAAGAATGCGTAGGTGTTCCACAGAGTGCTCATGAACTTTCTCTGTCCCTCTACAACTGCCTTGCCGTGGAAACGGTTCGGAAGCCATGGAGCACTGTTGATGTAGAAGTACCAGCGGATAGCATCTGCGCCGTATTTGTTCAGTGCGTCAAACGGATCAACGGCATTTCCCTTGGACTTACTCATCTTCTGTCCGTTCTCATCCTGTACATGTCCCAGAACGATTACATTCTTATACGGAGCCTTATTGAAAAGCAGTGTGGACTCAGCAAGAAGGGAGTAGAACCATCCTCTTGTCTGGTCAACAGCCTCGGAGATGAAGTCTGCCGGGAACTGCTGCTCAAACAGGTCTTTATTTTCAAATGGATAATGATGCTGTGCAAAAGGCATTGCTCCGGAATCAAACCAGCAGTCAATTACCTCCGGTACACGATGCATGGTCTTGCCGCAATCCGGACACTTCATAGTGATGTCGTCAATGTATGGGCGGTGAAGCTCGATGGTCTTCGCACGCTCATCACCACTCTTCTCATAGAGATCCTGACGGCTTCCTACGGATTCCATATGTCCGCACTCACACTGCCAGATGTTCAGTGGTGTTCCCCAGTAACGGTTTCTGGAAATACCCCAGTCCTGAACGTTCTCAAGCCAGTCACCGAAACGTCCCTTACCGATGCTCTCCGGAATCCAGTTGATAGTATTGTTGTTACGGATCAGATCATCCTTTACTGCTGTCATCTTGATGAACCAGGACTCACGTGCATAGTAGATAAGCGGTGTGTCACATCTCCAGCAGTGCGGATAATCATGCTCGAATTTCGGTGCGTCAAAAAGCTTGCCCTCTTTGTCAAGGTCTGTGAGAACCATCGGATCCGCTTTCTTTACGAATACACCGGCATATGGTGTCTCTTTGGTCATGTTACCCTGTCCGTCTACGAACTGTACGAACGGAAGGTCATACTCACGTCCGACACGGCTGTCATCCTCACCAAATGCAGGTGCGATATGAACGATACCGGTACCATCGCTCATGGTAACGTAGTTGTCACAGGTTACGAAATGAGCTTTTTTGCGCTGTTTTGCTGCTGCCTCGCCTGTGCATGCAAAAAGCGGCTCATATTCCTTACGCTCAAGGTCTGTTCCTTTATATTTCTCAAGAATCTCATATGCAGGCTCATCATCCTTTGCAAGCTTGCCGAGAACCTTGTCCAGAAGTGCTTCTGCCATGTAGTAGGTATAGCCATCTGCTGCTTTTACCTTACAGTAGATCTCATCCGGGTTTACACAAAGTGCAACGTTGGATGGAAGTGTCCACGGTGTTGTGGTCCATGCCAGGAAGTATGCGTCCTCACCGACAACCTTGAAACGAACGATAGCAGAACGCTCTTTAACAGTCTTGTAGCCCTGGGAAACCTCCTGTGCGGAAAGCGGAGTTCCGCAGCGTGGGCAGTAAGGAACGATCTTGAAGCCTTTGTAAAGAAGACCTTTGTTCCAGATTTCTTTCAGTGCCCACCACTCAGACTCGATGAAATTGTTGTCGTATGTTACATAAGGATGCTCCATGTCAGCCCAGAAACCAACTGTAGAGGAAAAATCTTCCCACATTCCCTTATATTTCCATACGCTCTCTTTGCACTGCTGAATGAACGGCTCCATTCCGTACTCCTCGATCTGCTCTTTTCCGTCAAGACCAAGCTTCTTCTCAACCTCAAGCTCAACCGGAAGTCCGTGAGTATCCCATCCTGCTTTTCTTGGAACCATGTAGCCCTTCATTGTACGGTATCTCGGAATCATATCCTTGATAACTCGTGTCAGAACATGTCCGATATGTGGCTTACCGTTAGCGGTAGGCGGTCCGTCATAAAATGTGTATGTCTCGCCCTCTTTACGGCTGTCCATACTTTTTTCAAAAATCTTGTTGTCTTTCCAGAATTTCTCAACTTCTTTTTCGCGGTCAACAAAATTCAGATTCGTGTCAACTTTACGATACACAATATTTACCTCCTGTGTCTGATTACTGGCTGCTGCCTCATCTGTAAGGCCACAGCGGATTCTTTCCTCACAGATACCTGTTCGTGCCAATGCCTCGGGCACTTATAAAAAAAGACCCCATCCTGTAAAAGGACGAAGTCTGATTCGCTGTACCACCTGTTACATTATACGGGCCTGTGTCCGGATTCCTGCGTCTTATGCTCTGTGTTATGGCGCGGGCCGTTGTTCCATGTCTGTTCATAGCGGACAATTTTTTGTATCTGCCGATATATGTTCCCTGTAACGGAGGAAATCCGTCAGCTCTTACTTGATGATCATCTGTACATCAGATATTCTTCCCGGCTGCTGCCGGACAACTTCGGAACTGAAGCTCAGGAGTGATATTCCGCCATATTTACTCGTCCCGGGCTCCCACCATCCCCGGTTCGCTGCAAGCTTTCCATATGGCTTACTGTCTCCATCACAGCTTTTTTCTATATACGCTGTCTATTATAGGTTGGGGAAAATCCATATGTCAAGTGTTTTCAGGGATTTTTTCTTATTGTATGTATGTTCACTTCTTCTTAATGGAATTTTCACAGACTGCAAGTGGTTTTTCCGGGAGGAAAGTGGTATACTACTACAGAATCTTGAGGGCAAAAATACAGCTTTTCATTAATACAATGCTATAATTAATGAACTACTGCACCTCATCACAAAACGGGCAAGAGTTTTTTCGGTTACTGATTTCCAAATGAATAATAACCTTCTCTCCCGGATTTATTACTGAAAGGTATCTTATTATGAAAAATATGAAAAAACGATCCCTGCGCCGGATCTTTGCCGGCATTCTCTGTGTGGGAATCCTGCTTACAGGCGCCGAGCCATGCAGCGCTTCCGCGCCTCTTGGATACGATGAATATGGTGATCCTATCGTCACTGCCACACCGGTTCCTGATGGACAGTCATCCGGTCAGGCCGCAGCAGTCATGCCTGCTCACTCCAGCTATTATTCTCAGGCCGCCGACACCGATTCCATTGACGGGTGGCCCAAAGGTCCCAGCATCGAAGCACAGGCTGCAGTCCTTATGGACGTAAATACAGAAGCCGTTCTTTATTCCAAAAACGCGGACACACAGCTCTATCCTGCCAGCATCACGAAGATCCTGACTACACTGCTTGCCTGCGAAAATCTGAACGCTAAGACAAACATTACCGTATCTGAGAACGCTTCCACCAGTGTAACTGCCGGAGATTCCAGTATTTATGCTGCTCCCGGTGAAGAATTTACCAGGGATCAGGCCTTGATGGCTGTCATGCTCCAGTCCGCTAATGAAATGTCTGTCGCCGTTGCGGAAGAAGTTTCCGGTTCTGTAAAGAAATTCACAGAGCTCATGAACTGGCGCGCCAAGCTTTTTGGCTGCAAGAACACACACTTTAACAATCCTAATGGTCTTCCGGACGAGAATCATTACACCACAGCCTCCGACATGGCAAAGATTGCCAAATCCGCCTGGCTAAACCCTCTTTTCCGGCGATACTGCACCAAACGTTATTACGAAATCCCGCCTACCAATAAATTTGCGGAAGCCCGCCAGCTGCTCAATCATCACAAGATGATGAAAAACGGCGAATACTATTATGAAGGCGTCCGTGGCGGAAAAACAGGCTACACGGATGCATCCGGAAACACGCTTGTCACCTACTGCAAACGAGGAAATATAACGTTGGTAGCCGTGATCCTGAATTCTACTTCCGCGGCAAATGCTTACAGCGATACTGCTTCTCTTTTCAATTATGGTTTTGAAAATTTTGAAAAGGTGGATATGAAGGTGTCCATGGAGCCAGTCCCGTTTAAGGTACTCCCCTGTGACAAATATATCCTTAAGAATAACGGAAACACCTATCCGTTTTATTATCAGACAAAGGTTTATGTGACTATTCCAAAAGGTATCAAAAAATCACAGCTTAACAAACGCCAGGCCGTTCTTCAGAATGCTGTCGGCCCACTGCGTCTGAAAAGCAAATATTATTATAAGAAACAAATGGTCGGATGGGGAATGCAATACGAACGAAACATCGTATCAGCTCTTCTCCTGGCTTCGTAACATTTTCCTGCGGCGGAGAGATTCGTGCTTTTCACGGATCTCATCCGCCGCTTCTGTATCTTCTGCTCTCAGGGTCTTCACCCCGAAATATTTTCCCTCATCGGTTTTTCGGATCCGGATCTTTCCGGCAACAGGTCCATGCTCATGGCAAAGGGCAAGGCTGTAATATACCTTGGAATTGTTGGTACTGAACCAGCGGATCTTCCTCTTGGCAGGGCATCTGCAGATGGGACACATGGTACTTACCATGGTACGGTCCTTCATCAGACGCTCCTTTGATACAAATTCCCTGGACACAAACTTGTCATGGTCTGTATAGGAAATATAGATCTCGCTGTCTCTGGATTTTGGATTCTGATATACATCCAGGGACGGATGGCGGATCATGCAGGCTTCATTGATCTCCAGGAGTATCCTGGCAGTATAGCTGGCGTCTGCCAGTGCCCGGTGAAAATCCCGGTTTTTGGGAAGCTGCAGGTAGTCTGTGGCATATTCCAGGGAACGCCTGGATATTCCATCCTCGAATTTTATGCTGAAAAGTTTCTGCACATCGTAGTAATGCACCGGCCCTGGCATCAGCTTCAGAAGATTATAGTATTTCATATTGCGCTGAAGTTCCATCACATCCTGGTCTCCCCAGGTAAAAAAGCGATACTCCTCCCCGCACCATTCCAGAAATCTGCGGATCGCCCTTGGAAAAGGGATGCCTTTTTCCAGTTCATGATAATCCACGTGGATCACTTCGTGGATACTGTCGTGGATCCAGTGGTACACTTTGGGCTTGATCAGGCACTGAAAGGTATCAACGATCTCTCTTTTTTCATTTAATTTTACTGCCCCGATCTCTATGATCTCAAACGGGAGCCGACTATCCGGATGTCTTCTTCCATCCGGATTCTGGTTCCATTCCAGGTCAAATACAATATAGTTCATGGGTTTTCTGTCCTCTTATCTGACAGTGTGCACAGATATCTTTATGAAGAGCAGGCACTGTGTTCTGCTCCTCTATATCTTATGAACGCAGCTGCTTCATGGTCTGATCCCGGTTATTTCCCGGTTCTGCACTCAGAAACAGAATAAATCGCTTCAAACAGCTCCTGCTGGAAGCTTTCTGTATCTGCATCTGTCAGAATCATATCTTTCATTTCATCTTCTTCGTGTAGCCACCAGCGGAAATCGCATAATGTGGCACCCCGTCCGACACCGTCTGAACAGTCCACATCCAGGAATACTTTTTCTGTTTTAAAGAACTCCGGATGGATGAGATACATAAACGGTACAGCAGCATGGATACTTGCCACGCAGCGATATTTGGAAAAATTTTCAAGTACGTAGCCAGCCATATCTCCACAGGCTCTGGCTGCCGGATCACCGGACTGGCACAGCTTCATGATCTGGTTTCTGGTAAAATTACATTTCAGGGTAGCATCCAGTCCGCACATGATCAGTGGGATTCCGGAATCGAATACGATCTTTGCCGCCTCCGGATCTGCGTAGATGTTGAATTCTGCTGCCGGTGTGATGTTTCCGCCTTTTGCTGCACCGCCTGTAAATACAATTTTTCTGATCTTATTCTTTATTTCAGGAAAAACCTTCAACAGAAGTGCAAGATTAGTCATTGGTGCAGTTTCAATCATTACTACCTGCTCGCCCTCCGGAAGGGTATTTAGAATGTCACGGATAAAAAGCACTGCATTGTCAGAAGCAGCCTCTGTTTTTGCTTCCGGCAGTACGCAATGGCCAAGCCCTGTCTCTCCGTGAAATTCTTCCGCATAAATTGCCTCTTTCACAAGAGGACGATCCTGGCCTCCTGCCACCGGAACCTTCAGTCCGTAAAAATCCACCAACTCCAGTGCACTTTGGGTCACTCTTTCTATCCTGGTACTTCCTGCAGATGTCGTCACTGCAAGCAGCTCCAGTTCATCCTGATGTGCTGCCGCATATGCCAGTGCGATCCCGTCATCGATTCCGGGATCACAGTCCATGATAACCTTGATCTTATCTCCCATATATTCACCTCTGTAAAAACTCTTTCCCCAATTTTATAGTATTGCCGAATTTCCGCTGTTTACCTGTTCCAAGTATAACAGAGTGGGGAGGGAGTGTAAAGTTAATCAGAGTTCACCTCTGTACTTCAGGCTGAAACGTAAAGAACCCCTCTGCCGGGCATTGGCAGAGGGGTGGAAAAAAAGGGGGTTATATTCATTTATATAAACAAATGCAATGTGCAATTTGGAGTTTTAAGTCAGGCGGATAAAATTATCCGCATTCGGTCAACCAGCCATTATCTGGTTATCTCTGCAATATCCGTTTGGGTTGTTCCGGATATTGGCTTCAAAGTAAATGCCGATCAATCAATAGAAACAAATTTCTTCTCTTCTGCTTCTTTCTTGGTCTCTTCCTTCGGGAAGGTTACATAAAGGATTCCGTTCTCATATTTCGCATGGATATCTTCATGCTTAATACTCGAGCCTACATAAAAGCTTCTGTTGCAGGTTCCTGTATAACGTTCTCTGCGAACATATTTACCTTTATCATCCTTCTCGTCCTTCTTCTCTTCTCTGGTTGCCTGAATGTTCAGATAACCATTCTTCAGCTGGATCTTCACATCCTCTTTCTTAAATCCCGGAAGATCGATCTCCAGTTCATAATTGCCATCTACATCACGGATATCTGTCTTCATCATATCCTTCACCTGAGGATAAGCATTGGCAGCTGCCTGACGGCCTGTCGGATATCCCATAAAATCATCAAATAAATCTTCTCCGAAAATACTTGGCATTAACATAACTCATTCCTCCTGATCTATATTCGCTGCGTGCTGCGCAGGCGTTTTTAATTTACTGTTTCTGAAAACATCTGCAAATTCTGTAAGAACTTTCTCCGGAAGATTTCTTTTTTCTCTCTTCCTTTGTTCTGTATGTACTATAACACGTATTATTAGCATTGTCAAGAGGTGAGTGCTAATTATTTTGTGAAGAATTTGCCGCCGTAAAATGAAAAACTAATTTCCACCCTCAGCCCTTTATGTTCTTTTGCTGAAATTAGGGGTGGAACTTAGTCCTG
>NZ_JAJEPT010000016.1:0-93902 GCF_020686995.1 Blautia fusiformis | reverse complement strand
GATTACTACTTGGGCTGCGGGAGACGGCGTTATTGCGGCAGGGTCTGCTGTCTGAGCCGCAGGCGAGTTCTGGCCCTGCCGCAATGCTTTTAGCCGTCTCACGGAGTCCTAGTAGTATCCCCCGACGGAGTCCCTGCCCGGAGCGATGCCACCTTCCTCTGGCGTCCCTCAACCACATCCACCTCTCAAAACCTCAAAAACATCCCCAACTGCATCCACTCCCGGAGCGATGCCACCTTCCTCTGGCGTCCCTCAACCACATCCACCTCTCAAAACCTCAAAAACATCCCCGACTGCATCCACTCCCGGTGCGATGCCACCTTCCTCTGGCATCCCTCAACCACATCCACCTAACAAAACCTCAAAAACACCCCCAACTACATCCACTCCCGGGCCAATGCCACCTTCCTCTGGCGTCCCTCGACCACATCCACCTAACGAAACCTCAAACGTATCCCCGCCTGCCTCCAATGCTAAGAGCAGACGTCAAAAAAAATCTCTCGCACAGACATGAGACTCCGGCATTCTCTTTCCCTGGCCTTCCATAAAAAAATAAAATGTATTATACTTATTGACAAGCGGATAAAAACATCCGCCGCTGTTTATGGCAAATACCACACAAAGGGAGGGTTTTATCATGGAATACAGACGTTTTGGAAACACGATCTATCTTCGTCTTGATCCGAAGGAAGAGATCCTGGAGGAGATCGGCAAGGTTGCAAAAAAAGAGAATATCCGCCTTGCACAGGTCACAGGCCTTGGCGCCATCAATGATTTCACTGCAGGCGTATACAACACAGTGACAAAGGAATACCACTCTATTCAGTTCCAGGGAGCGTTTGAGATCGTATCACTTACCGGTACCGTTACCCGCAAAGACGGTGACGTTTATCTTCATCTCCATATCGCAGCCGGTGACGAGGAAGGCCATGTACACGGCGGTCATCTGAACCGTGCCATCATCAGCGCTACTGCCGAGATCCAAATCCAGGTGATCGACGGAGAGATCGGCCGTGAGTTCAATCAGGAGATCGGTCTGAATCTGTTTAAATTCTGATTTTGCCAGAGGGATTCCGTACACAGTCTACTGCTTTACAGTTTAAAAATTTCATCACACATAAAAAGGGTGAAACTACACAGCATAATGCTGTCAGCTCACCCTTTTCTTTAGCTTCAATATTGCCCTCTTCCGCAATATCTGCAATGCTGTCACTGCTGTCGCCAAACTCTTCCGCACTCTCTGTCACGGTTCCGGCTTCCGCCAGCGGCATTTCCTCCTGTGCATAGGCCGTCACGGTTCCCGCTGACAGAGATGTGACTGTCACGGACGCCGCAAGCAGCCAGGCCATGATGGTACTCGTCTTTTTTCGCATACCTGTTCCTCCCTTTTCCTCTAATTCACTTTACAGTTTTCTGTAAAGCTGATATCACTGTGAATTTGCCTGATATTTTCTGTTCTGTCAACAAAGTGGATTTTAACAAAATCTGGTCAAACAGCTATTCGCAATTGAAGCAGAGGACTTCCCTGATTCACCGACATTTACATTGACAAATTCCCCTGTTATGATATACTTTGATGACAAAACTATTTTACACTAAAATTATTTAACGAAAGCAAATGAATGTGAGGATCTGATCATTATGAAGAATTTTAAAATCGGTGATAAACTTACGAGATTTCCCCTGATCCAGGGTGGAATGGGCGTTGGTATCAGCCTTGGCCGTCTGGCAGGCACCGTTGCAAAGGAAGGCGGGATTGGAATCATTTCCACCGCTCAGATCGGCTACCGGGAAAAGGATTTCGACCGGAATACCGAAGAAGCCAACCAGCGGGCTATCCTGTCCGAGATGAAAAAAGCACGCAGGATTTCTCCTGACGGTATCATCGGCTACAACATCATGGTTGCACTGAAGGAGTACGCATCTCATGTAAAAGCCGCTGTCCATGCCGGCGCTGACCTGATCATCTCCGGTGCAGGACTTCCTACAGAGCTCCCTGCTCTTGTCAGCGGAAGCAAAACAAAGATTGCCCCCATCGTCTCAACGGACAAATCTGCAAAGGTTATCCTGAAATACTGGGAAAGAAAGTACAAGCGCACTGCAGACCTTGTGGTGATCGAAGGTCCCCAGGCAGGCGGTCATCTGGGCTTCCACAAGGAAGAGCTGGATTCCTATACACCGGAAGCCTACGACAATGAGATCCGAAAGATCGTCCAGACTGTAAAAAGCTATGCCGCAAAATTCGGCACGGAAATCCCTGTAGTAGCTGCCGGCGGCATCGCCACGCACGAGGATGTAAAGCATGTCCTTGATCTTGGTGTGGACGGCGTTCAGGTCGCCACCCGTTTTATACCAACGGAAGAATGTGACGCAGACATCCGGCTGAAAGAATCCCTGATCCACGCCGCAAAGGACGACATTGCCATTGTAAAAAGTCCGGTAGGTATGCCAGGACGTGCCATTATGAATCCCTTCATGCAGCACGTCATGGCCGGAGAAAAGATCCCGCACAGTCCCTGCCACCGCTGCCTTGCCAAATGTTCCCCCGGCGAGATCCCTTACTGCATTACAGACAAGCTGATCGCCGCCGTAAAGGGCGACGTGGAAAACGGCCTGCTGTTCTGCGGAGCAAAGGCCTATATGGCAGATAAGATTGAAACCGTGCACGATGTGATCGCTGATCTGTTTGGCACAGAATCGGAGTGCATCCGGCTGTCATAAAGATAAACCTGCGCCGCTAGGCGCACCTAAACAAAAAGCCCCTGCTTTCATTGCTTTTCGCAGTGAAAACAGGGACTTTTTGTTTTTCTACCGGTTATCGATCTTTTCCGGGTACATGTCATGCTCTGTCAGACGTTTCCAGGCAATCTCCTCCCATCTGGTTCCGGCCTTTCCGTAATTGCAGTATGGATCAATGGAAATGCCGCCTCTCGGCGTAAATTTTCCCCAGACCTCAATGTATTTCGGATCCATGAGACGGATCAGATCCTTCATAATGATGTTCACACAATCCTCATGAAAATCTCCGTGATTGCGGAAGCTGAAAAGGTACAGCTTCAGAGATTTGCTCTCCACCATTTTTTCACCGGGTACATAGGATATCGTGATCGTTGCGAAATCCGGCTGTCCGGTAATGGGACAAAGGCTTGTAAATTCCGGGCAGTTAAATTTTACAAAGTAATCGTTGTCCGGGTGCTTGTTCAAAAATGTTTCCAGTACCTCCGGAGCATAATTGTCCGGATATTTTACTTTCTGATTTCCGAGAAGGGTGATCCCTTCTTTTTCCAGATTTTCTCTGCTCATATTTTTTCCTTTCTATGGTCGGGCGGATATTTTTGATCCGATCTATCTGTCAAGTGCCGGGTCCTTCACTCCATTGAGACGGAATGCCTCTGCTCTGTCAATACAGGTTCCGCACACACCGCAGGGCTTTTCGCCGCCTTCGTAACAGCTCCAGGTCAGTTCATAAGGAACATTCAGCTCCAGGCCGGTTTTTACGACCTCTGCCTTTGTGCAGCTGACAAAAGGCGCCTCAACCTTCAGCTGGCCGCCGCTTCCCTGATAGATCGCCTCGTTGATCGCATTGTGAAACGCACTGCTGCAGTCCGGATATGCATTTCCGGCTGCATCATCCGCATGTGCTCCGTAATAGATCACACTGCAGTTTTTTGACAGCGCAATACTTGCTGCCGAAGAAAGAAACAATCCGTTCCGGAAAGGCACATAGGTTGAAACCGGTGAGCCATCGGTTTCCTTCAGCTGCTCTGCATAGCTTTCGTGTGGGATCTCTCTGTCTGAATGCTTCAGAAGCGAACAGTCACTGTACCGGAAGATCGGTTCCAGATCCAGATAAAGATGCTCCACTCCGTAATATTCTGCTGTTTTTCTGGCAGCCTCGATTTCTTTTGTGTGCTTCTGTCCGTAAGCTACTGTTAATGCAATTACATTCTCTTTTCCATATTTGTTTACGGCAAGCCCCAGGCAGGTGGTGGAATCCACACCGCCGCTTGCAAGTACAAGTGCTTTCATAGCGTTCTCCTTTTCTGCGGTATTTCTGTTATATTATGATATATTTTCCTGTCATACTCCCCGTTTCTGCGGGTCCCAGATCACCTTATGAAGCTGGATCTGAAGCTTTACATCGTTGAGCTTTTTTTCCATAAGGAAATCCACGATCTCCACCGGCTGGATCCTGCCGAAAACAGGGCTGAAATAAACTGCCGTTTTTCCGACCAGCCTGTACTTTTCTAGGATTTCCAGGGCTTTTTCCATATCTCTGCGGCTGCTGACCACGAATTTCAGCGTATCCTCACTGCCCAGAAGCTCCAGATTGGAAAGGAGCATTTCTTTTTCCATGCCGCTGTCCGGTGCTTTATAATCCATGGTAAAGGACGGACGTTTTTTTAATATATGATAAGGCTTCAGATCCACACTTCCATTGGTCTCAATCTCCACCCGCCGGGATGGATCCTCCAGGATTGCCTCGATCAGCTCCTCCATCCCTTTCCGTAAAAGTGGTTCCCCGCCTGTAAGTGTCACATTTTTTACACCTGCCTCGCGGATCCAGGAAAGAATCTCTTCTTTTGTCAGCCTTTCACTCTCACACCCCGGCTCATTTGCCCAGCTGGTATCACAATAGCTGCACTGAAGATTGCAGCCCTTAAACCGGATAAAAGCGGCAAGCTCTCCTGCCCGTCTGCCCTCTCCGTTGATGCTGACAAATTTCTCTACAACCTGATAGGCACTCATAGCCATACCGCCTCCGTTTCTTCTTCCGTTTCCCGGTAAGCTGCACAGTTATTTGGTGTTTCGTAAACAACAGCTCTTTTTACAGGATAGCCCTTTTCTTCCATTTTCCTGAAAAAATACTCTGAAAAATTCTCTGCTGTAGGACGAAAGGGAACCTTCACCAGATGAAAGCCTTCTTCATCCAGTGCTTCCAGGGTTTTCGGACGTAATGTATTTTCTTCATAGATCAGCGTGTGATCCATGGAATCTGCCAGCTCCCGAAGATCCTTTTTCAGATCTCCGAAGTCTACCAGCATCCCGCGCCCCTGACCGTTTTTCTCCAGCTTCCGGCTTTCGATCTCAATCTCCACATGCCAGCGATGACCATGGATGTTGGAACATTTGCCGGTGTAACCGGACAGAAAGTGTGCCGAATCGAAATCTGCTTCTGTTTTTAACTGATACATAAATTTTTCCTCCTTCTGGATCTGTCACACCACCCGAATATTTCCATAAATAAAAAAAGCCGGGATTCCCGGCCTTGATCCAGTTAAAGTAAAAAAAGGGCAGACCCGCCACGAGTCTGCCCTGATTCTCACATCTTCTTCAGCCCTGGTTTTATTTATAGACAGGATGGTACAAACGAACTGTCTTATATTAATTTGTATGGTATTTCCGGAGATACTGCATCAAACGATAAATCGGACCAGTACAGCGTTTCGTAAATAACTATACCAATCGCGTAGGATGTGGATTCGAGTGTGCAGGTATAAAAACGCAGGCGTAGCGGGCTACGCCGAGGCTTTTATACCTGTGCAATCGGATTCACAGACAAGTGAGTGGTATAGTTATTTCGAAAACGCTGTACTAGATCATCCGCGTTCGCTGCTCACTCATGAGCGCAGTCGCTCCGCAACGATCTATGGGAACTTTCAGCTCCGGAATTACGGTAAATTTTCTGCAGAATTATCTTCTTCCGCAACACTTCTTATATTTCTTACCGCTTCCGCACGGACACGGATCGTTGGGATAGATTTTTCTTGCAGATGCCGGCTGCATCGGCATTGCTGTCGGCACAAAGCTGTTCGGCATTGCAGTGTGCGGCTTGCCTGTGGCAAACGGCCATACTGCTCCTGAGATCTCATTCGGTGTGTAACCGCGGAATTCCAGCATTCTTGTGTTATTGTTTGCCTCCATGATCAGCTTTGTAAATTTCTCAAGCTGCTCATCGTTAAACTGGATCCCCTTCTGGTTCAGGTTTTCCATGATCGCTGACATTCTGCCATCCATGGAGCATTCTTTGTAAATAAAGAACAGTACCTGATCCTTCACTGCATCGGAAACCTTTATCTCATCCAGCAGAAATCTGCCCAGTCTCTGGTAAGAAGCAGATTTTGTTGGATACCCGTTTTCGGAATAATCCAGGATCTCATCTACAGACGGAATATAGAATTTCCGTCCGCCCTGACGTCTCTCGATATCCTTGTAGATGTTATTGACCAGTGCGGATTTCAGGATCAGCTGATCCTCCGCAAGCTCACAGATGCAGGCCTTCTCCGGAATGGTATGATACAGCTCGATGAAGCTGTCATATCCGATGTCAAAGCCTTTTCTCTGCTTAAACATCTCATATACGGTCTTTGCCGGTGCAGATACATACAGATAGCTTACCATAATAAGACAATCCTTCAGCCAGTTTACCTGGCTGCGAAGTGTCCGGAATTCCGGTGTATTGATCTGGTCGTAAACAGCTGCAACCTCTGCCGGAACTTCTGCGTAATCATCACTGTAGGAAACAAGGTAGCCCATATCGTTCAGCCACTCTAATGTATTCCACTCATCCTCTGCAACATGGAAGCATTTTCTCTGAATAGCCGCCTCAAAAGCCAGTACTTCCTGATCGTCTGCTACGAGGAAGCTTGCTTTCATAACCTCCGGTTTAAGAACCTCTGCGGCAACCTTTGCGGCGATCTCTTCCTGATCCATTCCCTTGCAGTGAAGTCCAAGCTCACCTGCAATGCTGAGAAGGTCTTCTTTACGATAGGACATGAGGAAATCTTTTACTGTAGGATTTCTTCTGCTGCCTGTGGCTGCCTCATCTGCTTTTGCAGCTCTGGCTGCTGCCTCTACTGCCGCAGCAATGTCTTCAGATGCTTTGGCTGTTTCCACCTCAGTTTCAACTGCTGCAGTGCATCCCAGCTCTGGTGCCTCTGTCCAGTACGGATCATCCTCACCCTTTACTTCTTTTATAATAGAAGGAGCTTCTGCTATTCCCTCGTCTTTCTTCTCAATATCAACTCTGTATTCCGGAGCTTCCTTATCCGCACCATACTGACGGAAGGTAAACCATTTCTCGGAATCCATAAGCTCTGCAGTCTCTGTCTCGCCTGCATTTAATAATGTGAAATTATTCTTCGCTTCTCCGTCACCGTTCTCACGGATCTGTACTTTTTTCTGAAAAAATTCAATCTCATATAGGCTGCCTGCCGGATACTGAACCAGTTTTTCAAGCATGGCTGCCATCTTTGCAAATGTAACGTCAGCCGCAACAGTACAACGTCTCCATACCGGCGGTTTCGTTCCTTTTCTTGTGATTTTTAACTGATAAAACATTCCTGTGTTCCTCTCCTGTAAATATATGCCGGATCAGGAGATACGAATAACTCCTGATCCGGCGTAAGCAACTTCCCCTATGTTATACAAAAATAGAGAAATTGTCAATATTTGAGAGGCTTCTACAACACAATATCATATTTCTCAACCTGGATCACAGCATTTCCGTCACTGTGGAACAGGATCTCATCTGCTTCCACTGGTGTTGGGATCACGGTAGTCGCAGTTTTGCTTCCATCATTGATAAAAAGCTCTATGGAGCTTCGATCCAGGATAAAACGCAGCTTCAGATTTTGTCTGTCATCTGTGATCTGGAGCTTTCTTGTACATACAACATCACGCTGCACCCCGCTCCAGGTTCTGTCGATCTCCAGTATCTGTCTTTTTCGATCATAGGTAAAGACCGTTGTATATTCTTCATTGCGTGCAAGCTCGATCCGGAACTCATTGTACACATCTAATGCTTCCTGATTTGGATTTCCGGAGTTCCTGCTTCCATCCATGATGCCATCTGCGTTCTGCAATTCCACAGTCAGATCGATCATTCGGCCACGGACGCCTTCAAGGCTTAAGCTCTCACCCACTTTTACATTCTCATAACAGCAACGGTTTTTCCGATAATTCTCAATTTCTCGGACCGGCTTCTGCCAGATCTTTCCGTCACGATATTCCAGCTCTCTCGGAAGAGTCATCATTCCCTGCCATCTCTGCTTTTCCTTGATCACACAGCTATCCCAGGATTTCATCCAGGCGATCATCACTCTTCTTCCATCTGGAAGAAGGGTTGTCTGCGGCGCATAAAAATCAAGTCCGTAGTCCAGACTTACCGGTGCGTCTTTTTCAAATGTATGTTTTTCGCTGTCATAATCTCCCGTAAAATACAGGGAATTATGTCCATTATGAAACTCATACCCTTTTGCACGCATATGCTGCGGAGAACAGATCAGCACATGTTTATCCCCGAGCGGAAAGAAATCGGGGCATTCCCACATAACACCGATTTCTCCTGTGGAGTTCTCCGCAAGAATTGTTTCAAATTTCCATTCTTTCAGATCTTTACTGGAAAACAGAACTACCTGTCCAGGAATTTCTTCGCTGCGGCATCCTACGAGCATATGGTATGTTCCGTTATCTTCCCATACCTTCGGATCACGGAAATCAACTCTGCTGCATTTCTCCGGAAGCATATCCCCGGTGACTATCGGATTTTTCTCTGCCTTTACATAATCTTTTCCGTCACCCCAGGCAAGGCACTGATTCTGCCGGACTTCTTCTTTTCCATCAGGCAGCTTTTCTGTTGTAACTCCTGTGTAGATCAAAGCCTGTTTTCCATCCGCTTCAATAGCACTTCCGGAAAAGCATCCCTCTCGATCATATTCCTGATCCGGTGCAAGCGCTGTAGGAAGCTGCTCCCATCTGATCATATCCTCCGTCACACTGTGGCCCCAGTGCATAGGGCCCCAGTCACGGCTGTAAGGATGATACTGGTAAAAAAGATGTACCTTTCCTTTAAAAACAGAAAATCCATTGGGATCATTGATCCAGCCAACCGGTGCAGATACATGAAAGGCCGGTTTCTCTTCCTGCGGGATATTTTTTGCTTCCTCTATTTCATAAAGACGTGCTTTTTCAAGTTTTTCACTCATACTCTGCTCTCTCTTTCTTTTTTATGTTTCTGACCGGTATCTTTTTCTGTTTTTATTTCTCTGTCTCACTAAGAGACTTCTGATACTGGTCAAAATATTTCTGTTTGATTGCCAGATAATCAGACAGTCCATACTGCTCCATCTTTTTCAGATAGGAATCCCATTCTTTATCGATGCCGCCATTCAGGATCCAGTCTGCTTTTTTCTGTTCCGCATACTTCTTGATATCCGTGTCGTACTGAGATACCTTATTGGTATCATCAATACTCATAAATACATTCGGATACACATATTTACTGTTCATATCCTTAAGATATGTTTCGTGCATATTGTCGAGACGCCATTTTGCATCTGCCGGCTCTGTTACATATACATCGTAATACTCGTTAAGTATTGCCAACGGTCCGTTTACAGACTGTGCTTCACGAACCTCTACCGGAGATGCATCTCCCAGATCCATATGTTTCAGCATCTGACCACCTTCTGCATTCTCGGACATCTCAAAGATATTAAATGAATCTTTTTCCCCGTAAGTACCCCAGTTATTCTGCGGAGACTGGATCGGTGCATACATCTGATCGATCCATGCTGCTGCCAGTGCCGTATTCCGACAGCTTGTAGTCAGAACGCAGCGTCCTCTGTCAAAGCCACTGGTTTCACTGTTATTCTGTCTTGTGATATTTACAAGACCATCCGGACCGGCCAGCGCCGGGAGCATTACATAATCTTCATTGTTATCAATATTTGCAATATCCCAGGTGAAACACAGACCATATCTGTGGTTCTTACCTTTTGCAACATAAGTTGACCATTCCTGGGTAAAAGCCTCCGGATCCACCAGCTTTTCTTCTACCAGCTGATGGAGCCACTGAATACCTTCTTTATAGCCTTCCTGTACAGTTGTATAAATAACGGTTCCATCATCTTTTACTGCAAAATGATCACCGGTGTCACCATATCCTTCTCCGAATCCGTTGATGAGAATTGCAGGATCCTGATCACCATTATTGATGATAAAGGACATCGGGATCACACCACCCTCAATGTTGAATTTCTTTTCCAGTTTATCTGCATTGTCGCGGAAAGCGATCAGAACCTGTTCCAGTTCCTCAGTTGTAGTCGGAACGTCCAGCTTCAGATAATCCAGCCATTTTTTATTAATGTAGGGAATATCTCCAATTGCCTGAATGGCTTCTTTCCCCGCACCAAGCTGCTCGATCCATGGGAAAGAATAAATATGTCCGTCCGGTGCTGTACACATTGTTTTGTATTCCGGGTATTTTTCAAATACAGCCTTAAGATTCGGCATGTATTTATCAATGAGATTTTCTACCGGAATAATGATTCCCTGTTTGGCATAACGAAGAAGATCATAATCACTCATCCCTGCGTTAAAAAGTCCATCCGGAAGATTTCCGAACTGTGCCAGCGCCAGATTTTTTTTGTCATCAAACTGATCCGATACAAAACAGGTCCAGTCAATGTGGACATTGGTCTGCTTTTCCAGTCTTTTAAAAATCGTTCTTTCATTAGGTTCCTGTGTAGATGTTGCAGGTGCACTGGTAATAAAAGACAGCTCTGCTTTTTCTTTCAGAGGAAAGGACACATCTTCCACCGGGATATCCGGATTTGTTTCTGCTTTCATGTGTTCTTTTCCGTTTCCACATCCGGCACTGCATACCATTATAATTGCAGAAAGCCCGATTGCCAATAATGCTTTCATTCTTTTTTTCATCATTATCAACCTCCTGTCATCAGCCTTTTACAGAACCAACCATAATGCCCTGGTCAAAATATTTCTGGAAGAATGGATACATGATCAGAAGCGGTAAACTTGATACAATGATCGTAGCATATTTCAGAAGTTCCGCTACCTTTGCCATCTGTGCAGTACTCTGGATATCTGCGATCATTCCGGGCTGCGGTGTATTCTGTACAAGGATGGAACGAAGTACCAGCTGCAATGGCTGCAGTTTCGCATCATTCAAATAAATCATAGCGTCAAAATAACTGTTCCACATTCCTACAAAGGACCACAGTGCAAGCACTGCGATGATCGGTTTGCATACCGGCATCATAATCTTGAAAAAATGCTCGATTTCCGTGGCACCGTCAATGGCAGATGCCTCTCTGAGTTCCTTGGGGATAGACTGATAATAGGTTCTGGCAAGGATCATGTTCCAGACATTAAACGCACCCGGAAGCAGGATTGCCCAGATTGTATTTACCAGATGCAACTGATTGATCAGGATAAAAGTCGGGATCATTCCTCCACCGAAAAACATGGTAATGAGAAAAATAACATTGAAGAAATTTCTTCCCACAAATTCTTTCTTGGACATTGGATATGCTGCCAGCAGAGTTACCAGAACTGAAATAATGGTAAACACCAGGGAATAAAAAAATGAGTTTGCAAAGCCTCTCCAGATCATATTATTTTCAAGAACTCTGCGGTACGCATCGATCGTCCACTTCCGCACATCAAAGCTGATCCCCTGGCTGTTCAGCACATTCGGATCCATAAAGGATGCGATCACAACATATAAAAGCGGAACCAGAATGGAAAGTACAAATGCACCCAGAAGTACGTATCCGATTCCTAAAATGGCTTTGTCAGATGCCGAATATTTCTTTTTCTTTGCTTTTGCCATAACAGCACCTCCTATAATCCCTCTCCGTCATTCAGTTTCTTGACTACCCAGTTTACAAAGATCAAAAGAATTACATTGATCACTGAATTAAACAGCCCCACTGCTGTAGAATATCCATAGTCTCCATTCAGAAGACCGATTCTGTATACATAAGTAGAAAGAATCTCAGATGCAGGAAGGTTCATATCTGTCTGCAGTGCATATGCTTTTTCAAAACCAATGCTCATAATATTTCCGGCCTGAAGGATAAACTGGATCACAATGATGTTTTTAATAGCCGGAAGCTGTACATACCAGATCTGCTGCAGGATATTTGCTCCATCCACCACTGCTGCCTCTTCCAGATCCTTACTTGCATTGGCAAGTGCTGCAGTATACATAATGGATGCCCACCCGGCTGTCTGCCAGATTCCGCTGGCTATGTAAATGGTACGAAATGCTGCCGGCATAGTCATCCAGTTGGCATCGGAACCGATCAGTTTATTCAGCGGACCTACCGGTGAAAGAAACATACGAACCATACCGCAGAGTACGATAACGGAAATAAAATTCGGCGCATAGATCAGAAGCTGAATTTTTTTCCTGATCCCGGCTCTCCGGATCTGATTCAGAAGAAGTGCCAGGATGATCGGAATCGGAAATCCCCACAGTAGTCCGTAAATACTCAGTTTCAGAGTGTTCACAAGATAATTCATAAAATCCGGTGATGCCAAAAATCTCCGGAAGTATTCCAGTCCTACCCATTTGCTTCCAAATACACCATCAATGACATTGTAGTCCTCAAAAGCGATCAGTACGCCACCCATGGGCACGTATTTGAAGATGATCGTCAGAAGAAGTGCAGGCAGCAGAAAAAACACATACAGCTGCCAGTTCTTTTTCACATACTGAAGCTTTTCTGCAGCAGTTCTTTTTCCTGCCGGAACAGCTTTCGCAGAACCTTTTTTCATTCTCTTTTCCTCCCGTTTTTGTTCTTTCGTTCTTGTTTAGTAACCGGTAAAGTAACCGGTTACTTTATAATTTGATACTACTATATGACATAGCTTCTGTCAACCTTTTTTGTTAATTTATTCAAGAAAAGTTACCGGTAACTTAACTGGTTATTTTTTTATTGCTATTTAACGTCTGTATTGTTATACTTAATTACATCAATCCAATTATCTTGTACGGTCTGCAGATTTCTCTTATATGATCACATCTGCATTCCGTATCATAACTTTCTGCTGTTAAAAGGAGACTATTTTTTTATGGCTAAAAAACAGGTAACATTTGCCGATATTGCAGAATACACTGGTTTTTCCAAGACTACGATCTCCAGATATTTCAATCATCCGGATTCTCTGACCCTGGAAAATCAGGAAAAGATCGCAAAAGCCCTTGATGAGCTCGGCTACAGAAAAAACAAGCTTGCCAGGGTTCTTGCCAATGGAAAAAGCGAATTTGTAGGGATCATTGTCCCGAACCTTTATCTTCATTATTATTCCGAAATGCTGACACAGCTTCTTCGAAGTTACTCCGATTATCATTACAAATTTCTGGTTTTTGTCAGTGATGGCGGCCCGGAGAAAGAAATGCAGTATCTGGACGAGCTGATGGCTTATAAGATTGAAGGACTTATTGTTCTCAGCCATACTCTTTCCTCTGAAAAACTGGCTTCCTATAATATTCCTGTGATCGCCATTGAACGTGAAGCAGAACATATATGCAGCGTTACAACAGACAATTACATGGGCAGCATGCAGGCTACTTCTCTGCTGATACGTAATCAGTGTGATGTACTGATCCACATCAATGTCCATGTACCTGAGAATATTCCGGCTTATGACCGTATCCGTGCCTTTGAGGAAACATGCCGGGAATATCATGTTCCTTATGAACTGAACCTTAATGTTTCCGGTGATTCCTATCAGGAGCTTTTTGAACAGATGCGTGTGATCTTTCAGGATATTGACAGTAAATATTCCGGTCAGAAAAAAGGCATATTTTTATCCAATGATACTTACGCAAATATATTTCTCAATCTGATCTTCCAGAAATACAACTGTCTGCCGGATGAATATCAGATCATCGGATTCGATAATTCACCCATTGCTGCGGAGTCCATCATCCCGATCACTACTATTGGACAGCAGATTGATGTGATCGCACAGACTACCATGGAACTGCTTGTGGAACAGATGAACGAAATGAAGAAAAGAAAACCGGCACCGCTTCAAAAACCGATCCACAAAAAGATCACTCCGGTTCTGATACGACGACAGACAACCGGAGACTGAAAATACTTACAACATTTTTCCATATTCCATAACAACCCGTATATTCATGTACCGGAAACTTCATGCTATAATTCTGTGGAAAAATGTCAGATAACCATTACCGCCGGGAAATATTTTACAGGTTTCCCGGCATCTATAAATATCTATTCAGGGAGGAAATCATGAAAAAAGATCAGGAAATTTTTCAGGAACGTTTAAACCATCATCACGACGAGCTTCGATGGCTGTACACAGAGCTTTATCACAATGACGATATGTTTGCAGAGCTCTGCGACCAGATGTACCAGTATTTTACAGCACGCCGCCGCGCGCTCAAAAACCGCGACCTGGAAAGAGAAAAAAATCCGGACTGGTTCCGCCAGAAGGATATGCTTGGCATGATGCTCTATATTGACAATTTTGCCGGCAACATCAAGGGAGTTTCTGCCAAGCTTCCATATCTTAAGGAATGCAACGTAAACTGCCTGCATCTGATGCCGTTTCTGGACACTCCGAAGGGCCGTTCCGACGGTGGTTACGCAGTAGCCGACTTCCGCAAAGTCCGCCCGGACCTTGGTTCTATGAAGGACCTGGCTGCCCTTGCAGATAAATGCCACAAAAACGGAATGAACCTGTGTATGGATTTTGTTATGAACCACACCTCCGAGGATCATGAGTGGGCCAAAAAAGCACGCCAGGGTGACGGCGAATATATGAGCCGTTACTTCTTCTACAACAACCGTGAGATCCCGGACGAGTACGAAAAGACCGTACCACAGGTATTCCCAACCACTGCTCCGGGGAACTTTACCTGGCTTCCGGATATCGGTCACTATGTCATGACTACCTTTTATCCGTACCAGTGGGATCTGAACTACGGCAATCCCCGTGTTTTCAATGAGATGATGTACAACTTCCTCTTCCTTGCAAACCAGGGAATGGACGTGATCCGTATCGATGCGGTTCCGTATATCTGGAAGGAACTGGGAACTCCCTGCCGTAACCTGAAGCAGGTGCATACGATCGTTCGTATGATGCGTATGATCGCCGAGATCGTCTGCCCAAGTGTCGTACTTCTGGGTGAGGTCGTTATGGAGCCGGAGAAGGTTGTTCCCTATTTCGGAACCGTAGAGAAGCCAGAATGCCATATGCTTTACAATGTAACAACCATGGCTACAACCTGGAACAGCATTGCCACTCGTGATATCCGCCTTCTGAAAAAACAGATGGATATTGTAAACAGCCTTCCGAAGCAGTACACCTTCCTGAATTATCTCCGCTGCCATGACGATATCGGCTGGGGACTTGATTTCGCCACTCTGAAAGACTGGGGCATGGATGAGCCATCTCATAAGCGTTACCTGAATGATTTCTTTACAGGAAAGCACCCGGGAAGCGACAGCCGCGGAGAGCTCTATAATGATGACCCGGTAACTCAGGATGCTCGTTTCTGCGGAACTACTGCTTCCATGTGCGGGATCGAGGCTGCTCTTTTTGAAAAAGATGACGAGAAACTGAAAAGAGGTATCCGTGAGGATCTGATGCTTCACGCATATATGCTTACCCAGTCCGGAATCCCGATGCTTTACAGCTCCGATGAAATCGGACGTCTCAATGATTATTCCTATAAAGAGGATCCGGATAAGGCTGCAGATTCCCGCTATATCCACCGTGGTGCTTTCCAGTGGGAGCTTGCCGGAAAAAGAAACTCCAAATCCTCCGTTGAGGGACAGATCTTCCAGACTCTTAGCCGCATGGAGCAGATCCGCAGCCAGGAATCTGTTTTTGATAAGGACTGTGATGTATATACATACGATGTTCATGATGACAGCATTCTCTGCATCCTTCGCCAGAAAGGAAACGAACGTTTCATCGGAATCTTCAATTTCAGTGACAGCGAAAAAACTGCCTGGATGCAGGAGGAAGGAACCTTCCGCGATCTGATCACTGACCAGACACTGGAGCTTAAGGACGTGGAGCTTCCGGCTTATGGATTTATGTGGTGTAAGAGGATGTAACTGTTACTTGGTAAATAAAAAAGACGTGGCCTTACGGATCCACGTCTTTTTATTATGTTATATCTTTATTTTTTATAAGCTGTTCTGGTATTCAGAAATTACTTGCAGAGCTCCTCTGCCATTGCATCGATCTCTGCCGCATTCTCATCACTGAGGGAAGACATGATCTTTACATTGTTCTCAAGCCATGTGATATTTTTACTCTTCTCGAACATTCCTTTCATGACTTTAGCTGCAGTCGGTGCCCAGCTTCCGTTCTCAATGAGGCCGATGGTGCGGTTCTGGTAATTACGCTCTGTCAGGTTCTCGATGAATGTACGCATAAACGGGAATGCTTCTCCGTTGTATGTAATGCTAGCCAGTACCAGCTTGCCGTAGCGGAAAGCATCCTCCACTGCCTCTGCCATGTCTTCTCTTGCAAGATCGCAGACAACAACCTTCGGGCAGCCCTTTTCCTCCAGCTTCTGTGCAAGAAGCTCTGCTGCTTTCTTTGTATGTCCGTATACAGATGTGTAGGCGATCATTACTCCTTCACTCTCTACTTTATAAGAAGACCAGATATCATATTTCTCCAGATAATGTCCAAGATTTTCGGTAAGGATCGGTCCGTGAAGCGGGCAGATGGTCTGGATATCAAGAGTTGCTGCTGCCTTGAGAAGCTTCTGTACCTGCGGACCGTATTTTCCGACGATTCCGATATAGTAGCGACGTGCTTCGCAGTCCCAGTCCTCTTCTACATCAAGAGCTCCGAATTTGCCAAAGCCGTCTGCGGAAAACAGAACTTTGTCTGTGCTGTCATATGTAACCATAACCTCCGGCCAGTGAACCATCGGTGCAAATACAAAGGTAAGGACGTGTTTTCCAAGTGTCAGGGTGTCACCGTTGGCTACAATATGTTTCTTTCCTTCCAGATCCATTCCACGGAAGAAATTCTCCATCATGGTAAAGGTCTTTGTGTTGGCAACAACAGTTGTATCCGGGTATGCTTTCATGAAATTCTCAATATTTGCTGCATGGTCCGGCTCCATATGCTGGACTACAAGATAATCCGGTTTCGCACCATCCAGAACCTCTGCAACTTTTCCCAGCCACTCTTCTGTGAAGCCGGCATCTACAGTGTCCATAACTGCGATCTTCTCATCTTTGATCACATAGGAGTTGTAGGACATTCCGTTTGGCACTACATACTGTCCCTCAAACAGGTCTACCTGATGATCGTTTACTCCTACATAATAAATATCATTTCCGATTTTCATTGTATTGAGTTCCTCCTTAGTCTGCTGTATTTTATATTTCCAATATTTCTGAAAATACTTTCTTATTGCTCTCATTTATTATATCATTGTTCGTACTGAAATCAATGTAGAATCTATAAATAAAAACAAACCTCTGCGCCTGGTAAAAGAGCTATTTTCCCCTCTTTACAAACCTATTCCAACATAGTATTGTATACCTTGGATGAAGGAATTTTTTATAATTTTTATGAGGTAAACTATGTGTGAAAATGAAAAAAAGAAAACGTCTTCCATTGAGATGACCTCCGGCTCTCTCTGGAAAAATATCCTCCTCTTTAGCCTTCCCCTGATGGGGTCCCAGGTGTTGGAGGTTCTTTTTAATTTAAGTGATGTTGCGGTTGTAGGGCGATTTGCAGATTACATGGCACTTGGAGCTGTGGGTTCCACAACTCTGCTGGTCACTTTATTTACCGGAATCCTGATCGGCATGGGCGCCGGAGTCAATGTTCGTGTAGCACACGAGCTTGGTGCCGAAAACAGAAAAGGTACCGAAGAAACGATCCATACATCTCTTCTTCTCTGTGCCATCGCAGGACTTCTGGTCTGTGTCGTCTGTCTTCTGTTTTCCGGACAGATGCTGTCCATGATGAATACGAAACCGGAGCTGATGGACCAGGCTGTTTTATATATGAAGATTTATGCTCTGGGTATGCCGGCCATGGCTGTATACAATTTCGGTAACGGCGTATTAAGTGCCCGCGGCGATACGAAGCGACCACTGATCTATCTTTCCATTGCCGGAGTGATCAACGTTCTTCTGAACCTGTTTTTCGTTATCGTCTGTCATATGGCCGCCGCAGGTGTGGCAACTGCCAGCGCGATCGCACTGTATATCTCCGCAGCGCTGGTAATGATCCACCTCCTTCGGAGAAAAGACGAATGCAGGGTATCCCTGCGTAAGCTCCGTCTTCACCCGAAGGCCTGTAAAGCAGTACTGCTTCTTGGTATTCCCACAGGTCTGCAGAACGGAATTTTTGCCATTGCAAATCTGTTCGTACAGACCGGTGTCAACTCCTTCGATGCAGTCACGGTTTCCGGAAATGCCGCTGCCGCAAATGCAGACTCTCTGATCTACAACGTCATGTTTGCTTTCTATACTGCATGCGCAAGCTTCATCGGTCAGAACTGGGGTGCCGGAAATAAAAAACGTATGCTAAAAACTTATGGGATCAGCCTTACCTATGCCTTCATCGCAGGTGCGATCCTTGGTGGACTGCTTCTTGTTTTCGGTCCGCAGTTTCTGTCACTGTTTGCCACAGAACCGGCAGTCATCGATGCCGGCATGGAGAGGATCCGAATCATGGGCTTCAGCTATGCCTTCAGCTGTTTTATGGATTGCAGTATCGCCGCTTCCCGTGGCATCGGAAAAAGTATCCCACCGACCATCATCATCATTCTGGGATCCTGTGTATTCCGTGTCATCTGGTTCTATACGATGTTTGCACACTTCCAGACCATTTCCTCACTTTATCTCCTGTATATTTTCTCATGGGGAATTACAGGCTTTGCGGAGGTTCTGTTCTTTGCTGTAAGCTTCCGGAAAATTCGGACCTGATACTTCAAATATATAGCGCCAGACGAAGCATTGATCTGGCGCTTTTTATATCTTTCTCGCGTTTTATGTACATTTGTCTTTACAAGGCGGACATAATTGTATATAATTATCCTGTTGTGCTTTTACGCGATGCAGTAATACCGGCTTAGAACGATCCGCCCTTTACACTGGATCGTTGCTTTGCGGCTCAGCATTTTTTAGCACACTCACACAATAGGAAAGAGGAAACTAGTTATGAAAAACCTGATTCAAAAATGGAACAGCATCAACCTGATCAAGCGTATCATCTGTGGTCTGATCGTTGGTATCATTCTCGGACTTGCAATCCCTCAGGCATCTGTGATCTCCATTCTCGGTGATCTGTTCGTCGGTGCTCTTCGTGGAATTGCTCCGCTTCTGGTGTTCTTCCTAGTAATGAGCTCTCTGTGCCACATGGGAAAAGGCCAGAAAACAAACATGAAATTCGTTGTTGTACTTTATCTTCTGGGAAATATACTCTCAGCACTGGCAGCTGTGATCTCCAGCCGCCTGTTCCCGATCATGCTGACTTTTTCCGAAAGTACAAATACTTCCGACGTCACTCCGCCAAGCGGTGTTGCAGAGGTCCTCAAAAACCTTCTGATGAACATTGTTTCCAACCCGGTTGACGCACTTGTCAACGCCAACTATATCGGTATCCTTGCATGGGCCATCATCTTCGGTATCGCACTGAAGGCCGCAAGTGAAACTACCAAGACTGTCATCGAAAACATTTCCGATGCAACCTCCACAGCCGTAAGATGGATCATCAGCCTTGCTCCATTTGGTATCATGGGCCTGATCTTCACAACCATCTCCGAGCAGGGGCTTGGCGTACTGTTAAGCTATGGCCGTCTGATCTGTATACTGGTGGGAACCATGCTCTTTGTTGCACTGGTGATCAACCCGATCATTACTTTCATCTGCACACGCCAGAATCCGTATCCGCTGGTTCTGCGCTGCCTGAAGGACAGTGGTATCACAGCATTCTTCACAAGAAGCTCTGCCGCCAACATTCCGGTAAACATGGAGCTGTGCAAGGATCTCGGACTTGATGAGGATACCTACTCCATCTCCATCCCTCTTGGTGCGACCATCAACATGGGTGGTGCAGCGATCACCATTTCCATCATGGCTCTGGCAGCTGCACATACACTCGGTATCAGCGTAGACTTCCCGACCGCTCTGATCCTCTGCATCCTGGCTGCTGCAAGCGCGGCTGGTGCTTCCGGAGTTGCCGGCGGTTCTCTTCTTCTGATCCCGATGGCCTGCAGCCTTTTCGGAATCCCCAATGATGTTGCCATGCAGGTAGTTGGTGTCGGTTTCATCGTAGGCGTGATCCAGGATTCCTGTGAGACAGCACTGAATTCTTCCACAGACGTACTTTACACAGCATGCGCCTGCAGGATCAGAAAGAATAAATGATCACACTTATAAACCGTCAGGCGGATATTCATAATTGAAACAGGGGACTCCCTTGATTCGGTTAAAAGGAGCAGATCTTCCGTATTTGGAAAATCTGCTCCTTTTTTTGGCTTAACAATATCTGCCCCATATAAAATTATCCGTAATCGGTAAATAAAACATCCTCTACATTCGAAAAAGCTTCCAGTTCTCTCCCATCTGCACAGCCAGATATACGATCTCAAAGATCACAGCTACAGATCCAAGCTTAAAAAGCAGGGAATCCACAAAGCCTCCTGCCTTACAGAAATCCAGCGCAATGCCGCCCGGCAGCGGATACAGGATCCGTACCCGTTTCCGGTTAAAGCAGTCCAGCACCAGATGTGATGCGAATCCAACCACAAAATAAAGGACCAGCTTCACGGACACCATGGATATGGCTGCAGTTAAAATGGCCATAGCCATGATCGAATGCATAAATGACCGGTGCGGCTGATTTTTTCCAAAGGCGCAGACTGCAATAAAAATAATAACTCCCATGGCAACCGGCGCCATAGACTGGTTATTGCGGATCTTTTCCCAGATGGAAAAATCATAAAAATAATTCAATGCGATCTCTGCTGCCACAAGCAGTGCCGCGATCAGTGTGATCCGGTCCGCATCCTTATGGGATTTGGAGGTTCCTACATCAATGTCGCTGATCAATGCTCCAAGCATTCCTGTTCCTGCCGCAAGTACCAGACCGGAAACCGTAGAGGGCTGTGTAACTGCCAGCACTGTTCCGAGTCCGACTGCCGCGTGTGTTTTTCCTGTCATAATTCTCCCCTTATTGTAAAAAATCTTCCGTTATTCAGGATTATCCACTGCTACAGATCAGACACTCTCTTCTGATCTTCTGCATATATAAATGTATCACTTTATCATTTACCGCAGATCTGAAAATACAATAAGGCAGCTGTCAGCCTTACCTTTTACTGACAGCTGCCTCCACGAAACAGCATTATATCACATAAAAAATCATGATTCTATCTAAAATCTTTCTACTTTCTTTCACGTCCCGTTTAAATGGAATATGTCTCTTGGATCTCTCTTTTAATCAGACCAGTTCATACGTCCGTAGCGAAGTGCAATACCTTGGATCTCTTTCTGAAGCTTCACAGTCAGCTCCCTTTTGCGGATCCTCCACTTCCAGTTCTTTCCTACTGTGGAAGGCTGGTTCATTCTGCAGCTGTTATCCAGGCCCATATAATCCTGCATAGGGATCACACAGAGCTTTGCACTGCTTCTCATAACCAGGCTGATAAAGCATTTATGCAGCTCTTTATCCGGTGTATAGTTATCACAGAGATAATCCCTGGCAAGCTTACGCTCTTTTGCCATAATGCTCTTCCACCATCCGGCGATGGTCTCATTATCATGGGTTCCTGTGTATGCCACACTGTTCTCCGGATAGTTGTGTGGAAGATAATCGTTGGCACAACCGGAATCTCTGGAATCAAACGCAAACTCCAGGACCTTCATTCCCGGGAATCCACTGTCATGGACAAGCTGACGCACAGAATCTGTCACATAGCCAAGATCCTCCGCAATGACCTGCTTCCAGCCAAGGGCCTGCTCCACTTTGCGGAACAAATCGATCCCGGGACCTTTTTCCCAGTGACCGCCAATGGCATTTTCTGCACCGTATGGAATGGAAAAATACTCGTCAAAGCCACGGAAATGGTCGATCCTTACCACATCATAAAGGCGGAATACGTAGCTCAGTCTGGAGATCCACCACTGATATCCTGTATTTCTGTGGTAATCCCAGCGGTACAGTGGATTTCCCCAAAGCTGTCCTGTTGCGGAAAAACCGTCCGGCGGGCATCCGGCTACAGCCACCGGCACATTCTCCTCATCCAGCTGGAAAAGCTCCGGATGAGCCCAGGTATCTGCACTGTCCATAGCTACATAGATCGGGATATCTCCGATGATCTGAATGCCTTTTTCGTTGGCATATTTTTTCAGTTTCATCCACTGCTCATAGAATTTGAACTGCATATACTGCTGGAATTCAATATCAAAATATAATTCTCTGCGATAGTAGTCCATGGCATTTGCCCAGCGAAGGCGGATATCCTCTGCCCATTTTGTCCACTCAACACCGCCGAACTGATCCTTTACTGCCATAAAAAGTGCATAGTCGGAAAGCCACCAGCTGTTTTCTGCAACAAATTTCTGATAATCCGGATTCTCGCTGATGTTGCTGTTTTCGTAAGCTTTGCGGAGAAGCTTATAACGGCCTTTGTAGATTTTTTCATAGTCTACGCTGTCTGCTCTTCTTCCCCAGCTGACCTTATCACAGTCCTCCTTTGTAAGGACGCCTTCCTCCACCAGCGCCTTCAGGCTAATAAAATACGGATTTCCCGCAAAAGTGGAGAAGGACTGGTACGGAGAATCTCCGTAACTGGTAGGTCCCAGCGGAAGAATCTGCCAGTAGCTCTGTCCCGCTTCCTTCAGCCAGTCCACAAAATCATAGGCACTCTTTGAAAAACATCCGATGCCGTACTCTGACGGCAGGCTTGTGATCGGCATCAGAATGCCGGCTGCTCTTTTATCCATATCTTTTCTCTCCTTATGTTGAGCCCTGCATCTCAGAGCATCTTATCTATTATCCTCTCACGGATGCATATTCATATAATCTACGCAATCGTTTGCGTAAATTATACGTCCATTTTGCATGAAGTGCAATGCGTTTTTGTCTTTTCTACCTTTCTTACAATTTTTACATCCTGATTTTGTGCAGTTTTTCATTATGTCAAACAGAATCTGTCTGCATCTCACTACCTGATTTTCTGTGCATCTGTTTTTACGCAATTTCATGCAATTTTCCGTGCAATATGTTTGACAGTATCCTTGTTATGAACTACAATATCTCTATCAGACTGAGATAAAAAAAGCCGGATCAGAGGCATACTTCCGCTTTGATCCGGCATATCCGTGAGGAGGCAAATTTATGGCAGTAACCATCAAAGATGTGGCAGCTCTGGCCGGGGTATCCCCGTCCACCGTTTCCAGAACCTGCAAAAATAATCCATCTATCAGTGAAGAAACCAAGGAACGTGTACGCAGAGCCATGGCGGAGCTTGGCTATGAGCCGAATTTCCAGGCCAGCAACCTGGCAGCACAGATTTCCCGCTCCATCGGTATCATCCTGCCTCCATCCCCAAAGGAGACCTACGAGAATTCCTTTTACCTTGAGACGATCCGGGGAATCAGCCACTACTGTAACGCACATCAGTATATCAGCACCATTGTTACCGGTCAGAATGAAGAAGAGATCCTTAACGCAGTACGTTCCATGTCCAGAAGCGGTAAGGTTAACGGATTTATTGTTCTTTATTCCCGTGTGAATGATCCTGTTATTGATTTTCTTTTCAGTGAAGGACTTCTCTATATCCTGATCGGAAAACCGGCACAATACACCAATCATACGATCTATATCGATAATGACAACCTTCTGGCCGGACAGGAGGCAACGGAGTATCTTTATGCTCTGGGACACCGGAAGATCGCTTATCTGGGTGTAGATAATTCCCTGGTCTTTTCCGCAGACCGCAAAACCGGCTACATGACTGCGCTGATCAGCCACGGATTAACCGTACAGCCTGAATACTGTATAGAGGTTCCTGCCGCTTCCCAAAATGAGTTTCAGGAGCTTCGAAAGCTGCTTTTAAGTGAGGAGCGCCCTACAGCTGTGCTTGTCAGTGATGATATTCTGGCGCTTTCCCTGGAGCGGATCTGTATAGAAGCAGATATCTCCATACCTGAGGATCTGTCCATTCTTTCCTTTAACAACTCACTTTTTGCCAGACTGACTTCGCCTCAGCTAACCTCCATTGATATTAACTCCGGGCAGCTTGGAATGGAAGCAGCCACGCAGATGATCAGTCATATCGAAAATCCGAGCCTTCCGGCCACAAAGATCATTGTACCTCACCAGCTGATCGAAAGGGACAGCTGCCGGAGGATCTGATCTGCTTTCAAACAAAAAACAGGTATCTTCTCCGCTGACTGTGTATTGACCACCACTTATCGATCTGACATTGGTGGTCGATCTACCGCCCGGCAAAAAGATACCTGTTTTTCATTTTTTATAATACTTTTTATAATGCTTTCTCATAACACCAGTACATATGTCCCCAGAGTTCACACTCTCCCACGTTCTCAAAATTCAGCTTATCATAGGAGCGGAGTGCTTTTACATTGTCCTTCGCAACAAGGAGATGTACGGCTTGATAACCCCGATTCTTCAGTTCTTCCATCACACCCTTAAGAAGTTTCCCGGCAATCCCCTGATTCTGGAATTCCTGACATACTCCCACCCGGGAGACCTCCGCTGACGGCACCATGGTTTCTGACCAGCATGTGAGACACTCCACATTTGGATCATCATCAATGGAGATCACACCTGCGATATTTCCCGCATCGTCCCGCATACAGAACAGCGCCTCTCTGGAAAGATCAAATTCCACTTCTTTTTCTGAAGGATACTCCTCTGTCCACACACAATAGGGCGTCCCCAGCAGCGAACGGTACAGCTTCAGAACTGTATCTGCTTCTTCTCTTTTTACACGCTCGAAATTCATTTTATATCCTTTCTCCTCACACTATCTTAGCAATTTGATATTTCCAGGATTTCTCCTGAAAGTATATTCTGCCCAGATCCCGGTTTTGTGAATATTTATATTCTTCCATCAATAATAACACTTTTCACTGCACCCATGTGGAAACAATATTCTCTTTATCATACATTGAAACGCTGTTTCATTTTCTGCAGCGTCCAGGATTTCCAACGCTTTTCGCAAATTCCGGATATCTTTTTCCATGTGATCCACATAGTTTCCCCGGCCAACCAGCTTCAGATGCGTGATCCCTGCCTGCTTCAGCTGATACAGTGCACACAGTCCACAGCCTGTCTCACCACAAAGATATCCGGATTCATCATATGCTTTCAGATCCGGTTCCTGATCCCACGCCTGCTCCTGAAGAGCCATTATTTTTTCCGGAACAGCATCACCATTCCGTACAGTTCCAAGCCAATAGGACACCCTGCAAAGATATCCCATCTCATCACAGTGAAGAGAATTACAGAATGCTCCCGTAAACTGGCACATTTCATTCAGCACAAAGGCCTCGAACTCCATTCCCGCCTCCGGTCGGATCCCGGCCTGTTTTTCCACTTCTCTCTGAGATGCAATAACAGACTGCATATCCCGGAACATGTTTTTCCGATGAAAGATCAATCTCTTCAGAGGAAAGCGCCGGAACATCTTCAGCATTTCGCTGTTCACTTCCCCTGTCTCTCCGCTGAGATGGATCTCACAGGAAATCCCCCTGTTTTTCAGATAAACAAGAAGCGCCGGATCTGCAATGATATAGCTTCGAAATCCAATTCCCATGCACTTTTCTATGATATCTCCGATCTCCGGATACTGTTCCGGAAGATAATACAGGGAATTGAAGGTGAGATGCACCGGCTTTTTATATTTTTTTACCATCCGGGAAAGAATTTCCAGCTCACTGTATGCTCCAAGCTGAACATTACAACAGAGAACCTCCCTGCGATTTAACGGCATTACTGTGCCATATTTTTCCGCCCAGGAAAATGGTACATAGCCACAGAAAAATTCATCTGCTCCTGCCTGCACAAAACGTTCATATTCATCTATGGAGCCTAACCCGGCTGTTATTTTCATACTGTTATCCATGTCCTGTTCCTTTTTCTGCAATGTATTCTTGTCAAACAGATATTCGTGCTCCACCTTCACAGCCTGCTCATCACCTGTCATATATTAACAACAATGCGATCCGGCTTTGTGCCTTTTATATTTTTCCACATTTCAGGTATCTCCGGAAATGTTTTATCCACACCGAACAGGGAATTATACCTCCCTGCCATGTGTAAATGTTCCGGATAAAGAAGTGTGTATTTTTCACAGAATTTCGGACAGTGCTCCGCAAGCTGCTGTGTACCGCGATCTCCGGTGGTGCACAAAGCATACAATGGACAGTACTGCGAAGTGTTTGTCTGATAAAAAGGCAGATGCAGACTGTTTTTTCCCGGCGGAAGCTCCTGTGGATATCCGCAGGACTCCCATTCGTATCTGTGGATATGAAATTCTTCAGCCAGAAAATCCCGATAAAACCCCGCATTCAGGCTGTTTTGCTGAAATAATAAGGTATCACCGGATTTATATTTCATTCGCGGATCCTTTTTTCGTTTATTGAGCAATGTGCCCAGAACAGGATGCAGGCGGGATGTTTTTCCACAGAGCATTTCCACCATGGCCCAGTCATTGACTACGATTTCCACATTCACCCCATGAATACAGCACCAGTTATCCACCTTTTCCAGAAGCTTTCCCACAGACGAAAGCATAAATTCCCGGATATAAGAAAATACCAGTGTGATCTCCGATCCCTCCAAATACACTTTATCCATAATAGAAAAAAGCTGCTCTTCTATCGGAAACAAATTATGGCAGAACTGATTTCCAATATAAAATCTGTCCGGTATCCGGCCTGCAAAATAACTGTGAGTGAGATAATTCTTCTGCCAGTAAGACGCCAGAAAAGCCTGCAGCGGCTGGCACAGATATTCTTCATACAGGGAAGTGCAGTTTAATTCCAGGGCAAACTCTGCATTATCCAAAAGCCTTAATTCTTCTGCACCCATTGTATCCTGTGGATTTCCGGAAGCCTTTTCATTTTCTCTAAAAAACCACCGCTTCTTCTGTTCCTCCAGACTCCTGCAGTGCATCTCATCCAGCTCCGCAGGATAACCTGTCAGTGATTTCGCCAGCTCTCCATCGTCTCCATCCAGCTTCAGACGGATATATCTGTTGTACTCTCCGGCCAGCCGCCGAACCTCCTGTACATAATCCTTCTGTTCCACTCTCACAGAATATTCCCTGTAAAAATATTTTCCGGTTTTCTTTTCAACTGGCTGTTGATCCTGCAGGCATTGATCCTCTGCTGCACTCATCCCAAACTTCCGGATCTCCACTCTCCTGTACCCGGCTTTTTTCATATCATAAAAATAGATCAGAAACTGCTCCGGTTCCGGGCATTCCTCTGCCAGCCGAAATCGAAATCCATCTTCACCCAGCTCTGTGATCCGGATTTCTTTGCTATCCATAAAACCGGACAGTAATCCAAATGGTATCATAGAGATCCTCATCAGGAAAGCTTCCTCCCTTCAGGCAAAAAAGGAGATGCCATATGCTCCCATACAGCACCTCCCACTGTTCCTTCTTATTTCACTTCTACTAATTCAATTCTGAAATTCAGCTCTTTACCTGCCATCTCATGATTAGCATCGAAAGTAATGGTTTTTTCATCTTTTGCGTTAACTTTAACCGGGAACGGCTGACCATACTGATTGGAGAGGTATACCTGCTGTCCTACAGTAAGATCCTCAGCACCCGGAAGCTGTTCGATCTCAAGTGTAAAAATCGCATCCGGATTCGGCATACCGTAAGCTTCCTCAGGCATCAGATGAACATCTACCACCTGGCCAACCTCCATGTTTGCAACTGCCGCATCAAAGCCTTTGATCATCTGTCCTGCTCCGCAGATGAATTCCAGTGGCTCGCCACGGTCATAGGAAGAATCGAACTGTGTTCCGTCATTAAAGGTTCCTCTGTAATGTGTACGGCAGGTTTTTCCGACATTAGGGCCTGTGATAGATGGCTGGGAACCACATCCTCCGCCACAGCCTCCGCAGGAATGTCCGTCTTCATGACCGCCGCAGGAGTGTCCATTCTCATGGCTTCCGCAGGAATGTCCATCCTCATGATGGTGATGATCACAATTCACACCTGTGGATACCAGCTCGCCCTTCAGATAAGCATCCACAGCTGTGTCTGCATCTCCCTGTGCTCCGGAACATAACTCAATGCCAGCCTCAGCAAGTGCACTCTGTGCTCCGCCGCCGATTCCTCCACAGATCAGAACGCTGATTCCCTGCTCTGCAAGAAGTCCTGCAAGTGCACCATGTCCGGTGCCATTGGAACCGATCACTTCACTGGAAACAACCTTGTTATCCTCTACCTCGTACACCTTGAAAAACTCCGTTTTTCCAAAATGCTGGAAAATATTTCCGTTGTCGTATGTTGCTGCAATTTTCATTTGTAAAACCCTCCATTAATCAGATATGTATTATATTAGTATATCGTGCAGGCAGGATAAAAGCAAGGTTTAACTTCTCTCACAAAAACACCTCGCGGGACATTGCCAGTGAACAGTAACCTCTTGCTGTCATTCAATGAATCCAGTATAATAGAAGCATCTGTAAAAATAAAAGATTTTTTAAATAAGAAGGTTTGAATTAAAATGAAATCATACGAAGAATTACTTTCAGATATTGAAGAAGACATGGAACTCATGGGTTCCTCACACATTGTTTATTCCATGGAAGAGGACGGCGTTGTTACTGATTATGATTATCTTCCATCCGATTCCTGTACGATCTCCATTACCTTAAAGGAACTTCAGGAAAAGCTTCAGCTGCAAATGCTCTATACAAAAGTTTCCGCTCATACAGCCGGAGCAGATAAAAATGCCCCAAAATTAGCTGTTGTTTTTCCGGGCATCGGATACACTGCTGACAAGCCGCTTCTGTACTATACCAGCCGCCTTGCCAGCAAACAAGGCTACCAGATCCGCACGGTATCCTATGACAACCTCCCGGAAAATGTAAAAGGTGATCCGAAGAAAATGAAACAGGCCTTTGACCTTGCCCTGGAACAAACAGAACGCTCCTTAAGCAGCATCGACTGGAATTCTTATGGCAGCGTTCTGTTTATTTCCAAAAGCATTGGTACAGTCATCTCATCAGCCTATGCTTCCCGACACGATCTGACTGTAAAAAGCATCCTGTTCACGCCTCTTGCAGAGACCTTTTCCTTCCCACTTGCCGGAAGCATCGCCTTCCACGGCACCGCAGATCCCTGGGCCGAAACCGATTCCATACGGGAACTGGCAGCGCAGAAAGATGTCCCTCTCTTTCTCACCCAAAACGCCAACCATTCTCTGGAAACCGGTGATGTACTGACGGATATCTTTATTCTAAAAACCACAATGGAGCGGGTCCAGCGTTTTATTTAACGCCGGTCCGCTTATTTTTCTCCACCCACTAAAAACTGAGGTGTCAGCTTATTCAGCTCACGTTCCATGGAAGTTCTGGAAATATCACTGATGTCCTTCAGGGCAAACACTTTGGAAAAGCCGATCTCCATCATGTAATCCAGATCCCATACCGGACGCTTTTTATCACTCATAAACAGCTTACTGCTGAGCTCTTTCCCTGTTTCCGCATCTTCATGAGCATGGATACCTCTTCCATATTTTTCCCACATAGCAGCATCATGTGCCTCGTAAATCTTTTTCTTTTCTTCATCATAAAGATGCAGATACCAGCAGGCGTCCGATACCAAAAGACGTCCGCCTTTTTTCAGTACACGCAGCCACTCCTTGTAAGCCTTCTGTGGATCGTCCAGCGTCCATGTGATATTTCTGCAGATAACCATATCAAATGTCTCATCCGGGAAATTCAGATTGTGGCAGTCCATAGTCATCAGATCTGCGGATAAACCTGCTGCCTTTACATTTTCCTTTGCTTCATGGATCATATTTTCAGTAATATCGATCCCGGTCACATGATGTCCTTCTTTTCCCAGCATAATTTCAAAAAATCCCGGCCCGCAGCCTACGTCCAGTACTTCCAGATGTTCTTTTTCCGGCGCATACTCCAGAATCAGATTCTTCCAGTTTTCTGCTGTTTCACTTTTCAATTCTGCCTTGATCCCTTCGCTGTAAATGCCAGCTTCTCCTTCCCAGTACTCTTTGATCTTATCGTTTTGCATGTCACTTCTCCTTCTTTGTGGCTACTACAATAAATTTTTTTCCCTGATATCCGTATTTCCAGAAATCCATCGTCCATGGTCTGTTTAGCCAGCGGTTCTCTCTGATCTGGATCCTGGCAAAGCGTACCTTTTTTAATATCTGAAAGTCCGCTTCCGGACGCTTCTGCGATGTAAATGGCAGCTTTTCATAAATTCCGCTGTTTTCCTTCACGTCAGATCCATATGTTTTTCTTTCTGTAACATAAATAAGAAAATCAGCAATTTTCATATGGATCTTATTTTTTAATGTGGGTTCGACGGTCCGATAGTCCCCATCAAAATAAATGATCCTTCCACCTGGTTTTAATACAGCCTTCCAGCGTCTGAAAGCTTTTTCCGGATCATATAATGTCCACACCGCATCTCTGGAAAGTATCACATCATAGCTTTGTTCCTGTTCCAATGGCAAAGTTACACCATCTTCCTCACAGATTTCCACCTGCTGATGATACTGCCGCATATTCCTTCTGGCTTTTTCTACCATTCCTGATGAACCATCGATCGCTTTTACATCATGTCCCAGACGCGCTGCTATGATGCTCATAAAACCCGGGCCGCAGCCCACTTCTAAAATACGAAGGGGCTCAGGTCCAAGAAGTCTTTTCAATTCTTTTGTCCAGTAAGATACCGTTCTTTTGTTACTCAATTGTTTTTGGATCATATCATCATAATCACCGGAATCTTCTGTCCATTTATTCTCGATCTTTTCAAACATTTTTTACTCCACTACATCCAGTGTTGCCCAGTTAATGCCTTCATAGGCAGTCGGTGCAAGCTCTACATTGGTCAGTCTGGTATTGTTATAGATATAATCACGGTTCGGATAATACAGCGGCACTGTTACTGCCTGATCATTGATACGTGTGAGGATCTTATCGTATAATTCCGTCCGCTTTTCTTCATCCTGTGTCTTTAATACTTCTCCGAGATCTTTGTTCAGCTCCTCATCGTACCAGTTTACTGCCTTTGCTCCATCTTCCGCATAGAACATTGATTTCAGGAATCCATGAGGCATCCAGGAATCTTCATAGCTGCGGTAAATGCACAGATCGTAATCTCTGGTGTTCCAGATCTCATCATAGTAAGCTGCGGATTCTTTTTCTACCAGTTCAATACCTACACCGACCTTCTCATATTCAGATTTCAGGAATTCACAAAGAGATTTCCATGAAGCATATTCTTCAGTCTGGAATACCAGTCTGAGGCTCAGTGGTTCTCCGTCTTTTTCTACAATACCATCTCCATCTGTATCCTCATATCCTGCTTCCTTTAACAGTTCCTTTGCTTTATCCGGATCATATGGATAGCCCTTGCTGTTTTCTTCTGTTACATAAGGAACTGTCGGAGACATAAGTCCGGTTGCAGGATTGCCGTAACCATCCAGCAGATCATTTACAATGCTTTCTTTATTTGTTGCATAATTCAGTGCCTGACGTACGTTTACATCCTGAAGCGCCGGTGTATCATAATTTTCGATCAAATAGTAAGAAAGTGTGGAAACCTGCTGTTCTGTCGATAAATTTTTATCTGCCTGGATAATACTGAAGCTTTCGGATGGAATATCCTGAAGATTCAGATCTGCCTCTCCACTCTGAAGTGCCATCACTCTGGCATCACCGTCTACCACCTGTTTCAGAACTACTTTATCAATATTTGGTTTCTCACCGTAATAATTAGGATTTGGTACCAGGACAACCTCCTGACCGCTTTCATAACTGTCGATCATCCACATTCCGGTACCCACTTCCTGACAAAATTCTCCGTCTTCATCCAGTGCACTTTCACAGGTGAAACGGAATGGTCTTGGATAGCTGAATTCGATCAGCAGGGTATAGCATGGTTCTGCGAACTTAAATTCTACAGTATAATCATCTACCTTTGTAACATTTTCCAGTTTGGCTGAAAAGTTACCGGTCACATCCTGTTCCACCCATCTGTTATAATTCCACATCACATTGTCTGCATTAAACACTGTACCGTCTGAGAATTTCACATCTTTTCTTAAATGAAACGTATAGGTTGTGCCATCTTTGCTGATATCCCAAGATTCTGCCAATGCCGGTTTAATTTCTCCATTTTCTCCATAACGCACCAGTGGATCATAGATCATTTCATAAAGACGAAAGTCCGGACCACTTTTTATAGGGTCACAAAGTTCAGGAGTCAGATCAATGGATGTCATTGCCGTAACTACTTTTTCCTCTTTTGCCTGTACATTGACACCTGTCAGTAAAGTTGCCGCCACCATGCTCAATGCTATCAGTTTTGCTACACGTCTTTTCTTCATTTCTTCCTCTCCTTTGTTTGTTTTATATTTTACAGCATATGACATGCCGCAAAATGTCCTGTTTCAATTTCTGTCAATTCCGGTATATGCTCTCTGCATATATTTGTACATCTTCTGCACCGGTTCTGGTATGGGCAGCCCTGTTCCGGAATGGTATCTGAAAATATTTTCTTTTCCTGCGATCCGATTCTTCGCATTTTCGGTTCTTTTACCGGAATAGAATCAAACAGATCTTTTGTATAAGGATGCACGGCAGTCTCCTTTAAGCTGTCCGTATGATCGATAAACTCGACCACGCGTCCCTGATACATAATAGCCACCTCTTTGCAGAGATATGGAACATTGGACAGATCGTGAGTGATCAGTAAATAGGTCATCTCATATTTTTCCTGCAGCTCATTTAACAGATGCAGGATCTGCTTTCGTATGGAATAATCCAGACTGGATACCGGTTCATCACAGATCACAAGTTCCGGTCTTAATACCAATGCTCTCGCAATATTAGCTCTCTGACACTGACCTCCTGAAATCTGTCCAACATAACGGTTGCGGATATCCGGATCAAGCCCCGTCTGGATCAAAGCCTCCTTTACTCGCTCTTCATACTCACCCTCTTGCAGTTTTTCATGTAATTTCAAAATTTCCAGAATATTTTCTCCAATGGTATAACCAGGATCAAATACCCCGCTGCTGCTTTGAAAGACCATCTGAAGATTCTTGCGATATGGACGAAACTGCTTTTCAGACAAATCCTGCATTTCCTGTCCCTGAAACCAGAATTTTCCATCTGTAGGTTTCTCCAGGCCGGCGATCAGCTTTCCGAATGTAGTTTTACCACTTCCACTTTCACCGATCAGGGCCATGGATGATCCTGCATGGATTTCCAGACTTACATCATCCACTGCCTTCACAATTTTTTTCTTGCCATAATATTTTTTTAAATGTTCTGTCTTTAGTAACGTACTCATACTTTTCCCCTATAAAACTGCATCCAACAGTTTTTTTGTATATGAATGCTGCGGATGATAAAAGATCTCTTCAACCGTTCCGTTTTCCACTATTTCGCCGTCTTTCATGATCGAAACATCATCTGCGATCTCTGCCACCACACCCAGATCATGCGTAATAAATAACACGCCCAGATTTTCTTTCCTGGATAGCTGATAGATTTCTTCCAGGATCTGCTTCTGTACGGTTACATCCAAGGCTGTCGTCGGCTCATCTGCGATCAGATAATCCGGTTTCATGGACATGGCAATGGCGATCATAACACGTTGGCACATACCACCAGACAATTCGTAAGGTTTTTTCTTCATCAGTTCTTCCGGATCACGCAGATTCATCATCCGCAGACTTTCCAACGCTGCTTCCCTTGCCTGTTTTTTGCTCATTCTGCGATGTTTTCTCAGTCCTTCCAGAAGCAGTTGTTCAACTGTAAAAAGCGGATCAAGAGCAGCAGTCGGATCCTGAAAGATCATTCCGATCCTGTCTCCGTATAACTGTCGTTTTTCTTTTCCTGATAACTTCAGAAGACTCTTTTCGTTCAGTGTCACATCTCCGGATATCACCTTTCCATTTCCTGCAAGCAGATTCATGATCGTCAGAGAGGTAACTGACTTGCCGCTTCCACTTTCTCCCACCAGAGCATGGATCCTTCCGCGTTTTACTTCCAGGCTGACATCTTTTACTGCATGAACCATTCCGTGAGATGTCTGAAACTCCACATGTAGTCTTTTTACCCTTAGGACATCATTTTTGGGCTGTTCCATTCTGTATTCCCTCCCCCAGATAATTAAATGCCAGAACAATGATCATGATCAGTATGCCCGGATAAAACATCAGTCTTGGATAAGTCTGGATATAACTTCTACTGTCACTGAGCATGATCCCCCATTCCGGTGTCGGTGCCTGCACACCAAGGCCGATAAAGGAAAAACCGGCAATTGACAGAATGATCGAACCGATTTCCATTGTTGCCAGTGCGATCACAGATGGCAGGATATTTCTCAATACATGCCTAAATATGATCCTTGCGTGGCCGCAGCCGCCGGCTTTTAGTGCGGTCATATAATTTTTATTTTTTTCCTGAAGTGTCAATGCTCGGGCAAGCCTTGCATATTCTGCCCAGGATACGACCGATAAGGACAGAATCAGATGAGCGCCGCTGGCTCCTACGGTTCCTGCAATGGCAAGTGCCACAATAAAGACCGGCATAGCCATAAATACATCAATGATCCTCATAATTATGGAATCGATTTTTCCACCTACATATCCGGCAAACAGTCCGATCGGCACCCCGACACATACAGTGATCAGAAGCACCGTAAAGCTATAGCTCAGTGAATACCGGCTGCCCCAGAGAAGTCTTGATAAAATACATCGTCCCAGCTGATCAGTACCTAAAGGATATGCCGCCGACGGATTCTTTAATTTTATCGAAACATCCACAAGCAGTGGATCATGCGGCGCTAATACAGGTGCAAAAATAGCTGCCAATGCAAAAATTATGACCACCATCAATCCTATTTTTGTTTTCGGTGACCGGAATACCTGTTTCCAGTACAGATTCTGGATCATGCTTTTTTCTGTTTTCTGCTTTCTTCTGCTTCCCATTCTATGATCTCTCCTTTACTTTAACTGGATTCGCCGGTCAATCGCAGAATAGGCGATATCCACAAGAAAATTTAATACTACAATGCCAACAGCCAGAATAAAGATAAAACATTGCAGCACCGGAGTATCTTTTGAGATCACGGATTTCAATGCCAGATTTCCGATTCCCTGAATTGAAAAAATACTTTCTATCACAGCTGAGCCACAGAAAAAACCGATCACAATTGATACCAGACGTGTCAGCACAGGAATCAGGATATTTTTCAGACCATGACGCAAAATTACATTTACAGATGACAATCCCTTAGCTCTGCTGGCACGTATGTAATCCTGCTTCAGCACCTGTATCATATTGGTACGAATCAATCTCGTCATAATTCCAAAGAAACTGATATCCATGGCAAATGCCGCAAGAATCGGGATGCCTCCGGCATCTCCTCCGATCACGGAAATCACTTTTAGCTTTACTCCAAATATATAGAGCAGCATCAGACCGATCCAGAAAGATGGCATAGATACACTGAGGGACGACAAAATGCGAATGACTTTATCCAGAACTCTGTTTTCATAAATTGCCGACAAAATTCCAAGAGGGACTGATACGATCATCAACAATAAAAACGAAGTAACTGCCAGTTTAAATGTCTGTGGAAAATATCTTTTTAATTCCTCAAAAGCCGGTTTTCTGGTAGAATATGATTTTCCAAAATCGCCATGAAGTGCCTGATCCAGCCATTTCCCGTATTGTACCAGCACCGGCTGATCCAGTCCTTCCTCATGCCGTACTTCTTCTACCTGCTCCGGTGACGGATGCTCATATTTTTTCTCCGCCAGCACTCTGGCAGCATCACCTGCCGATATAAAACTCAGCATAAAAATAATAAATGTAACCGCCAGCACTACCGGAATCATAAATATAAAACGCTTTGCAATTACTTTTCCCATCTTCATCTCTCCTCATTTTTTATCTGTTTATTGTTTTTAAAATAAAAAAAGCTGATATGATCCAGCATCATATCAGCACAAAAAACAAACCTCCACCTCAGGCAGAGCTTATTCCTTCTGTATCCCATCCGAATCAGAATTCTTCTGTCAAAAAGGCAAGTCTCCTGACTCCAGTTCTTCCTACTTACCATCTTCCCGGATCTCTCCAGTGATATTTTGGTTTTCGTCCCTGTCACAGTAGCGGTGGCTGTTCTGGCATTTCACCAGATTCCTTATTAAGTACTTTGTACACCCTTCTGACTATTCAATTTTCATAGTTGCAATGAATAAATATTATAATATCATACTTTTCTTTTTATATAAATAGTTTTTTGTCAAATATAAAATATCTGAACGTTTCATAGTGAAACCCGGATATTTTCTGCCTGTATTATTATAGATCCCTTAAGTAAATAACATTATGTATGAACGGTGACTTCTTTATATTTCCGTATAATGATCATATAACTTACGAATAATAAAACAGCTGCACTGCTCCATGCACAGATCTCTGCATAGTATATTCCATCTTCACCGATCAGTTTTGGCAGCAGCAGCGCAACACTGACACGCATTATAAATTCTGCAATGCCGCTGGCAAGCGGAATCAAAGTATTACCCAGGCCCTGGATAGCGGAACGATACACATACAGCAGATACAGCACCCACAAAAAGACAGCCATGATAAACAAATACTTATATGCTATATCCAATACCTGTCGGGTCTGATCCGGTTCACCGGATACAAACAGGGACAGTACATTACGTCCAAACAGTACCATCATGCCGGAAATGAAAGCCGAAGTGAGCACTGCCATATAAGTGCCGCTGCGCACGCCTTTTCGAATCCTCTGGTATTTTTTTGCACCAAGATTCTGGCCCACATAGGTTGTAATAGCATATCCATATGAAACGGCAGCCATCTCCAAAACCCCATACAGCTTGTTCGATGCCGTAAATCCCGCCACAAACAGAAAACCAAATCCATTGATCACATACTGTACCACAAGTCCTCCCACGGAGATGATCACATTCTGTATCGCAAGAGGAACCGCCAGTTCCAAAAGCCGCAGGCTCATAGAGGGCTGCCTGTAAAAGTCCTTCTTTTCCAGGCGGATATCCGGGATTTTACGTAATACGATCAAACAGTACAAGGCAGAAAATCCCTGCGCGATAACGGTCGCCACTGCTGCTCCGGCTATACCCCAGCCAAAAACCGCCACAAATAACAAATCCAGTCCCACATTGATCACTGCTGCCACTGTCATTGCGATCAACGGAGATCTGCTGTTTCCAAGTGCCCGAAGGATCGCTGCAAATATATTATAAGCAGCTATGATCGGGATTCCTGCAAAGATCAGCCGCAAATATAGCATTGTCAGATCAATGACATTATCCGGTGTCTGTAAAAATAAAAGAACATGATAAACTGTACCTTCACTTACTGCGAGTACGACCACAGACAGTAATGCTGTCATGATATAGCTTTTCGCTACTGCACATTTCAGATTTTCCTTTTCCCTTGCTCCATAATACTGAGATACAAGAATAGAAAAACCCTGTGTGATACCTGTCATAATCCCCAACACCAGCCATACCAGCCAATCTCCGGCACCTACTGCCGCCAGTGCTTTAACTCCTACCACTTGTCCGACGATCATGGTGTCTGCCATTGTATAAAACTGCTGAAAAATATTTCCAAGCATCATTGGTATGGCAAAAGTTATGATCAGTTTTCCGGGAGATCCGGCAGTCATATCTTTTTCATTAGTTCCCATAAGAATCTCCTTTTCTTTTCATCCTTGACCGCTATTTTACAAGGGACTCTTACGAAACACAAGCCTATTTTTTCACAAAGTTTTTCTCATATTTTTGGTAGCTATTACATCTTTATAATCATTATTTTTAATGGATCATCTTTGCCACGCCTATCTTAAAACTCTTTCTTCTTCATGGCGCTCATACTATACTTATACGAAGCAAACCATATAAGCAGACTTAGCACAATGAGGGCAATCCCGATTTCAAGATCCCCTATTCCCCCTATCATATGCAGAATACTTTCTTTTAATCCCAAGTTAGTCTTCACAAAAGATCTAATTGTATAACAAATCGCAAAAATAATTAAAATTGCGATTGGCAGCACAATTCGCCCTTTCTCTCCTTCGAACCTTATCCTGATCGCGATCATAATTCCCGCAATTGCCTGAAACACAAAAAATGTGATCAACTCCATTGCCAGCATTTCCAGATCAAACACCTCTTCAGGATTTATGAGTACCATAATTCCTGCACAGATCATTCCAATGCACCATCCACATGCTGTCATGATAAAGGAAAAAATATATTTTTCTCTGACATATATTTTTTTATTTACGGGTAAAGAAAATAAATATGTGTAACCATGGCCATTTTCATCATAACTGATCGTATTACCTGAATATATCGCCAGAACAGATGGGATATACATTGCAATGAAAGCAGCTGCCTTTTTTCCTGTAAGTATAAAAAACAATGCTACAAACACTAACACCAAAAAAAGATTACCACCCTGTCGAAAAAACAATCGAAAATCCTTTTCCAAAAGCCCTCTGATTCCTTTCATCATCTTTCGCCTCCTGTCAACATCAGGATCACCTGATCGAGTGATCCGCTCTCTACTACGATTTCCGGATAATTTTCTATATAATACTGCTTCTCGTTCGTCAGACAGGCAACTCCAAAAAACTCTTTTTTCTCTTTCAAAAGATACCTTTTGTCCACTGCCTGATATTGTTCCTCACTGACCTTCAACACTGCATATTTTTCAAGAATCGTATCCATCGCTTCATGAAGTACAATCTTTCCTTTATGTATCACATAAATGTCATCACACAGATGTTCTAAGTCCGAAGAAATATGTGAGCTGATCAGGATACTTCTCTCCGGCTCTTCTTCCATATACTCTCTTAAAATATCCAGCATCCTTTCCCTCGCTCCGACATCAAGCCCTGCTGTCGGCTCATCCAGCATCAGGAATTCTGCCTGATGTGTCAATGCAACGATCAGATTCAGCTTTGCTTTCATTCCTGTTGAGTACTCTTTTATAAATTTATCCAACGGAATCTGATATTCTTCACACATCTGATGAAATTTTTCTGCTTCAAACTTTGGATATAATTTGGCAAGGACTGCCTCAACATCTTTCCCTTTCAAGTATCCACTGAATCCGGTTTCTGCCAGGACAACTCCCAGCTCTTCTTTCTCTTTTTCACTTAACTCTTCCGGTATTTTTCCCAGGATCTTTATCTCACCGGCATCATAAGAAATGAGTCCGAGCACTGCCTTGAACAAAGTACTCTTACCGGCTCCGTTCTCTCCAACCAGACCGGTGATTCTTCCTTTTTCTACATTTAACGAACAGTCTAACTGAAATTCACCGTAGCTTTTCTTTACTCCTTTGATCTCCAACATAATCATTCATCCTCCATGATGAGTTCAAACAACGAACGGATCTCTTCCTCTTTCATTCCGCAGCGCCTTCCCTTCTGAATTGCTGCTTCCAGATCCGCCTCAACCTCTTTCCTGCGCTCTTCTTCCATCAGCTGTGTATTCGAAGCCGCTACATACGTTCCTTTCCCATGAACTGTGACTGTCATGCCCTCTGCTTCCAGATTGTCATATGCTTTCTTCACAGTAAGTGCACTGATCTTCAGTTCCTTTGCCATTGTTCTCACGGACGGCAATATATCATTTTCTTTTAACTCTCCGGAGATGATCTGCGCCTTGATCTGCTCCATGATCTGTTCATAAATTGGTACCATCGATGTATTATTGATTATAATCTTCATATGTTCCCTCCTGTTGCAAACAGTATATAACAGTATAATACTGTTGTCAACTGTTATATACTGTTTTGCAGTAGTTGACTGCCGGGATATATTTTTTAGCACGAAAAAAGCACCTCTCGGTTTTCTGATTATTAACTCTGAGAAGTGCTCTTGTTTTATATCTAATTTTAGTACAGCTTTGCACCTGCCGGGATTCTGTCATCTACCATCAGAAGGTTCAGTCCTTCATGACCATCTTCCTCAGGTACTGCTGAGATCAGCATACCCTCGGAATCGATTCCCATCATGAAGGAATTCATTCTGATCAAATGCTCTTATTTTATTTCTTTTTAACTCATTCAATGTTAAAAGTATAGTTTTTGTTTCTGTCTTCATTATCCTGCTGCTGAAGATAAAACATTGCCTTTTGAGTTTCAATCTCCGCTTTCAGTTCTTCTTTTGTCGGCAGGTATAATTTGTACTTGGAAGCAAATAATTGTTCATTGTCATGCATAACAGAATAACGGGCAATATCATCATCTGTATCGGAACAAAGAACAATACCGATTGTTGGGTTATCGCCCTCACTACGTTTCAATTCATCATACATACGGATATACATATCCATCTGTCCTACATCTTGATGTGTTATCTTTTCTGTTTTCAGGTCGATGAGGACAAAGCATTTCAGTATGTAATTGTAAAACACAAGGTCGATATAATAGTCCTGTTTCTCCGTATGGATATGCTGCTGCCTTGCCACAAAAGCATATCCCTTTCCAAGCTCCATCAAAAATTTCTGCAAATTGGAAAGAATACTTTTCTCAAGGTCACTCTCTGTAAAATCTGTATTCTGCGAAAAGCCTAAAAACTCCGCAACTACCGGATTCTTGATAAACTCCAACTTATCATTCTGATACGGTGCAGTCAGTTCCTTCATTTCACTTTCTACAAGCTCTTTTTTCTGAGTTTTGAGCATACGGTAATAATACTGAGAAGAAATATTCCTCTGCAAAGTACGGACACTCCAAGTCTGTTTTGCGGCTTCTTTCTCATACCAGTCGCGAGCTGCCTTCTCTTTAACCTGTAATAATGTTGCATAATGCGACCAAGACAGTAACCCAACAGATTTTCCAGACGATGTCTGGAAAATTTCAGGATAGGTCTTATAGAAAGAATAAAAGCTATATAGATTCGACTTTGTATAACCTTTTCCATATTCAGCCGATAATTCTTTTGCTAACTTTTTTATAATTTCAGCTCCATATTTTGCCCTATCCTCGCCCTGCAATTCTTCACTTGCAATTCTATAACCAAGGAGCCAATTTCTCTGTATAAGCGTTGTATTGACCGCTCGATATGCAGCTTTTTGTGAAGATTCGATAATCCCACACATATCTTTTAAGATGTCATCGGTTTTAACAAAATTATCCATAAAATTATTTTGACCGATTTTTTCTAATTTATTCTCCATAGCTACCGCTCCTTTGGATTTCATTTTCAAATTATTCGCTTTCCTGCATATTCTCATCAGCTTTTGCAATCATCTGTCTGTACTGTTCTTTCACTCTTTCCGGTGCAAGTATCTGTACTTTGCCATTGAAGCCAAACACCCAACCGAAAAAAGTAGGACTGGCTGATACTTCGGTCTGTACTCTGAAAGACGTCATATCATACGCAAGGGTTGTCACATCTTCTCCGAAACGGTCAACCATTGTTTTCATCAGGCTGTTATCACACCGTAAATCCACCAAAACTTTCTCGCCTGAGAACATAAAGAAAACTTCCTTTGTGTAATTCTCAATATCAAAATCATCAGGCATAGGAATAATGTCCTTAGCCAGTATCTCCGGCTTAGAAGCAATACGGTCTACCCTGAAATTGATAACCTTGCTTTTCTTCTCTGAATATCCGAGAACATAATAATAGTCCCCACACCAGAGAAGTTTATACGGACTGAACTTATACACTTCGCCCTTATTCTTCAGAACCTTTTTCTTCAATCCGGTATAATCATAATACTGAAAAGAAATCTGCTTACCTGCATTGATGGCATCATTTATAGCGTCGATGATATAATATATCTGCTCATTATCCGGCTTAATTCGATTGACCACATAGTTATTACGTTTCAGCTTTGCCACCTGTCCCGGACTGGTCATCGTATGTATCTTCTCAATCAGGGTTTCGCTTTTCTTCTTTGTAATGAACTTCGATGACTCTACTGCATCTATCAGCAGTTTCAGTTCCGGCAATTCAAACTTACGACTGGCTACAAAGTATTTGCTCTGAGTAGAATGGATAGTAACAATGTCCATCCCAAACTCCTGAAGTGCTGCAATGTCTTTTGTGACTGTAGTTCTATGTGCAGATATTCCGTACTCATCATTCAATATATTGATTAACTGTGTTGTGGAAAGAGGATTTTCTTCATCAGTTCTTTCCAGTAAAATCTTTTGTAAATATAAAATCCTTGGCTTTGTTTCCATAATTTTTATATACCTATCGCTCCATCAATAGTATCTGTCTACTTTTTCTTTTTAATCTTAGGTGCTGACAATTCATCGTACATTGCATTAAATAGTCCTGTTAAAAATTTCTTATTATCCACATCTTCTACAAGCAGCATTTCCTTTGCCCCATCATACGGCAATTCATAAGTAGCTGTCGGCATATATGAAATTGCTGATTTTATCGGTTTTACAAGTAATCTGTCATCATAAATTCCGCCGACAATTTTACCACGATAATAAATAATATATTCGCCCATCATCGCACGGTAAGTAATCTCGTCCAATTCTGCCAACTGCTCTAATACAAATTCCAAATATTCTTTACTTGATGCCATTAGTTGTCCTCTGACCTAATTTCATTTTACTCAATTTATGCCTTCTTTATTGGGTGTCTTATTACTGTTTTGCATTTCTCCGGTGCAACTTTTCTTGGGTCTGATAAATAGATTTCGTGATGGCGTCGCTCACCAGTAAAATCATTTACATAACCGTTTTCTTCAAGATATTTATCCATCATTGCCACGGTTGCAGGTTCATCATCAAAAGCTCCTATATGCATTATTTGTACGCACAAACCTTCGTCAATACTCAAGAACTCTGCACCAGAGCAATCCATCTTTTTCTTTTTTGAAGCAGTTTCCACCGCCCAATCAAAATCTTTCTTTGCAATAAAATCAGGCATACGAATAATAGAAATCCAGTTGAAAGCTGATTTGTTGGTATAATCTACACTTTCAACATTGTCCTGCCACCAAAATCCCTCAAGCGGTGGTACAACATATTCAAAAAATCCGTCTATTTTGTAATCCGTCTTATAACTCATCTTGAGAGTATAGGCAACAGCATACAAAACACCAATAGCAGTTTTATATTCCTCGCCTTCTTCATTAGGATTTCCTTTACCTCGTACTGCTATATAATTTGCCTTTGGAATTGCCACAATCTGCGGCTTATTCTTCGGCATATAAAATTCTTTATATTCTTTCTTAAAATCGAATGCCATTCATCATTTCCTCTCTGAAAAATCATTTTACTTACCTTATAATTTATAAAACACAATTTGTATATATTTCAAATAAGGCTAATAGGAATAAATCTTCCATTGTTTCTATGACTTCTCCATCGTATCCTCCCGGAGAACCGTATGATTTATCAATGTTTTTATTTTTATTCCCATAGATTGCTGAAAACTCTGCAATAACAGTAACCAACTGGCATGTTTCTATTCCTTCGCAACTTTCAAAATTATATTCTACCGACAACTGCTGAATTGGTGTAGCCTTTTTGTCATTACTATTAAACGCATTAGCCAAAACATCTGTAATATGATTTTGATACTCAAACTCTTGATGTGGAATTGGTTTAGCAGCATAGTATTCTAAGCTACGAGTAAAATACTTCCCTCCATCGTAAAAAACACTTTTATCATCAGGGAAGCGTTTATTTAGCACACTTTCTATTGCAACCAAACACTTTTCATAAATACTGTACTCACTGACTCGTAAATCCAAACCGCAATATTCCAAAATTCTATTTTGAACCTCTTTAGTACAACAGCAAAATTCTCTATACATCTCTCTGTTGTAATAAAACAAATCATTATACATCGTGGCTATTGCACATAATGGAATAAGCCCTCTATCCTTATAATATTTAGAGATGAATGAAACCGCTTGTGCTTTTACGCTTTCTTGATGACGCTGTTCATCTCGCTTGTCCTGCCTTTTTTCAAACCTCTCCATACGGTTGCTTTGTCTTATTTGCAGGACTGCAATAATAACCGTGACTATTAAGGCAACCACCGCACAAATAATACTTATCCAATCTGAAACACTTATCATATAGTTTTCCCTTCTACTGTAAACGATAATTTACCACATCAATCACTGATGGTAGCCTGACCGTTCATCAGCATAGGTATCAACCAATCACGCAATTTAATTAGCTCACTAGTTTCATTAGCGATTTGTTTTTTCATTTGATATATAGGTCGTACATATTCAGAAAAATTTTTAATTATATTAGCTGGAGGCAATATAATGTGGCTGTCCTGTAAATGTTCACTAGTTATATGCCCCATTGTTGTTTTTCTTGCTTCAGCTATCTTTATAAAATGTATAAGATATTCTGACAACTGCAAATATACATATTCTGAAGAAAAATAGCTTTTAGGAACGACTTTAAAGATGTGTTGATTCAATCCTGCATCAACCCCATACCACATTATTACCTCTAAAGATGCTGACCATGAAAATAAAATATCTCCTGAAGAAATAATATTTTTAGCAGGAATTGTTGATGATACACGCTCAGTGTCATTAGTAATGCCACCATTCATTTCACGTATTTTTACAACTGGCAATGAATGTTCTTCGTCAGATGGACGATATTTTTGACATGCAATTCCATTGATATAATCCGCTATATCATAAAGATTACCGGAACGCCAATCTTGAGGTATTTCTTGTTGGAGATTTTTGTTCCACACTAATTGTCCTCCTGATGAATGATATGGATTTCCATTTTCATCTGGAAAGTTAAATTGAATAAACCAATAATTGTAAAGTAGCTTAGCTTGCTGCTCTAAATTATCGTTTATCGCATTATTATTGGCAATTTTTTCATCAATAGACCATAACAAATTTGCAATTTTTTGTTGAGAAATCACATCGGGAATTTCAACCTCAACATCATAAATTTTTTCAGGCGATGTATGCTTTACCTTCGTACCTGATGAACTACGTTCTAACTGCTCTCTTACACTTTTGGTCATAAAAAGATAATATGCAAATAATTTGTTCAAACGTTTTTCATCACAAGTAATCAGTCCTATTCGCTGATTATGCAAGTATTTATTATTTTCAGGAACTAACGCTGTACTTCCTAAAAGTCCCTCTGCCTGTTGTGTCATGGCAACTATCAAATCGCCTTTATGACACAAATATTCCTTTGGATAAGTTCCTGTATAGTAACGTTCTTTCCCATTATTAGGCTTAAATCCACCTTTTTCAAAAAAGTTTCCCGGAGTCAAAATACTTTGTTCTCCATCTTCTGCAAAATACTCTCCCTTAAAAGCCCAACCATGCTTTACGGATAGTATTTCTCCAAGTTTCATTCTATTCATACTTTACCTTCTTTAACTGTTCCATAATTTCCGTTTTCAGTTTGTCGCCCTCCGCAAAATATTCCTGCAACTTCTCTGCATAGGCACTCATACGAGCATTAAACTCGTCCTGTGACAATTCAACATATTCAATTTTTACATCAAAATATTGTCCCGCTGCAAGTGAATATTTCTTTTCTTTGATTTCATCATAGGTAACAGCAACTGAAAAATCATCAACAGCTTCTTTATTAAGGAATGTATCAACAATCTTATCAATCTCAAAATCACGAAGTCTGCGTTTTTGATTATTACCGTCCTTATATTCTTCTCCCAGTTTTGAAGCATCTATCAGTACAACCTTATCTGTTTTTCTTGAATTATCGAAAAACAATACTGATACATTAGTTCCGGTATTAGCAAATACATTTGACGGCATACTAATACAGCCATAAACTATATGCTCGTCCACAATATGTTGTAGTATCTTCTTTTCTACACCTGATTTTGCGGTTACAAATCCAGTAGGAACTACAATCGCACCTTTTCCGGTTGATTTCAATGAATTAAGAACGTGCTGAATGAACAACGTATAAATTGCCATACTCTCTTTCTTCTTGGCAGGTACTTTCGGAACTCCCGCCCAAAAACGAACGGGCATTGCTGCTATACGTTCTCTTGTATCTGAGAAATCCATCTTAAAAGGCGGATTTGAAACTACATAATCAAAAGTTCTTAATTCCTGTCCATTATCACTCTTATGATATGGAGCAATCAGCGTATCTCCTTGAATTGCGTGGTCAAGAGAAGATACCAAGCTGTTCAGGATAAGATTAAGTTTTAACATTTTATTACTTCGCTGTGAAATATCCTGTGCAAAAATCGTACACTTATCTTCGCCAATTTTATGGGCAAGAGCCATCAAAAGTGTCCCTGTTCCGGCTGATGGGTCATAACACTCAATGCTATGTAAATCAGTTGCATTTCCAACAAGCAATCTTGCCATAATCGTTGCAATAGCGTGAGGAGTATAATACTCTGCATACTTACCACCGCCTGCGGTATTGTAGTCCTTTATCAGATATTCAAATATATCTGCAAAGAAATCATAGTGCTTCTCAAATGCTTCTTCAAAAGAAAAGTTTACCAACTTATCAACCAAAGCACGGGCAAAAGGTGCTCTTGCTGTATCGTCCGTTACATACTGTGTCAGCTTTTCAAAAAGCGGTATTTTTGTATTCTGAGCAGTCTGAGTTGAAAATATATCAATATTCTTATCTGCTATATCTGTCATCGTGCTGTCAAAAATCAAATCAAAATCGCCTTTTGCTTGCTGATTCCACAAGTTGGCAATGAGATGTTCCGGGTTAAGCAATGGAATATCTGACGGTAAACTATCAAAAATATCCAATCGGTCATCTTCCGACATTTCTGCATAAACAAGTTCCCATTTTTCGGCATTTTTAAGAACAGGACTGACTTTTTTTACTTCATATCCGAATTTATCATTAAGGAACTTATAAAGGAAAACCTGAGTGATAATTTTATATTCGTTACCATCGTTTCCCATACCATAGGTCTGACAAGTTGCTTTTAAGGCATCTATCAACTCTATGGTTTTTTCTTTTATCGTCTTTATTTCTTCCATTGTGTTCTCCTTTATGCCACTGAATAAGTCTGGTTATACTGGTCAAGATACTGTTTTGTAATCCTGCTCTGTATAAATACTCTATCCTCACGAGCACTCGCTATTCCCAACTTATCAATGCCTGCTTTTATTTGTGTCATAACCGTTCTCTCAAAATATGCGTCTTTCTTCAATATATCATTTCTGTCATACACTTTCTGGTCAATATCAGACTTAATAGAAAGCAAAACATTCATAATAGACATATCATATTCTGAAACAATCGGCTGTTTATTTGCTGCTTTTCGAGCAAGATTTTCTTCCCTGATTCTTTTATGAACCCTTGCAAATTTCGCATCGCCATTATATTTTCTCAGCAGAACCGTGTTTTTCTTCTGCAATTCATCAAGCTTTTTCAGAATATCTTCCAATTCCTTTCCTTGCTCCTCAATCTCAGATACACTCTTAGGTTCAAAACCATGTTGCTTGAAGCGAAGCAAAAATGCTTCCTGCAAAGTAATAAACTCAGGGTCATCAGGGTCGATATTCTGAGTAAAGGCACGAACAGTCTTTTTATACTTTTCTGTTACTGCGTCTTTACCACCGACGATTTTCAATTCTTCCTCGCTGATTTTGCTGAAATTAAAAGTAATATCCTCCATTGCTTCATTGACAAGCAACTTTGTGGTATCATCACTTGCAAAAAGTTCTTTCTGATTTATGTTATCAATATGATGTTGCACCTCTGAAATCAATGATGGCAATTTTGTTAATTCCATTTTTGCAAATGTTTCCTTTAACTCATCATCGCCAAAGGTTCTTACCAAATTACAACAATCACGAGCAGCAATAAGAATTTTTTTAAGTTTAAGCAATTCCTGCTTATCCTCAATCGTGGATATTTCAGAACTAAATTCTTCTGCATTATCTGTGGTGTAGTTAAAAAGAACCTGCTGCACTTCCTGCATTTGTTTAATGAGTTCTGCCGGGTCTTCAATAACCTGTTTGAATGTATCTGTTTCATTTCCCGCACCAACTTCATTCGGGTCATTAAAACGGTTCAGCTCTTTGAGGTATGCTTCATTTGTTTCCTCAAAATTCCTTTTTATATTTGCAAAATCAATGACATAACCATAATGGTTTTCTTTATACGGTCTGTTGACTCTTGTAATTGCCTGCAACAAATTATGGTCTTTCAATTTTCGACCAAAATACAGGCGTTTCAATCTTGGTGCATCAAATCCGGTAAGAAGCATATTGAAAACGATAAGAATATCAACTGTCATATTATTTTTGAAGTCATCAATAATCTTATCTCTTGTATCTTTGTCATCACTATCGTGAAGTATAAGTCCAGCTCGCAAATGACTTTTCATAGAAGCGTCTTTATTAAGTTCTGCTTGAATTTCATCAAAATACGCAAACAGCTTCCTTGCCTGCTCACTTGTTTCACAAATGACCATACCGCCGAGCGTATTATCTCCCTGAATTTGTCTAAATCTCTTTAGGTCAGAAATAATATATCTAAGCAACTCTTTGACATAGTTATCGTGTTCAACAATCTGACTTTTCTTTACGTCTTTCTTTTCTACCAAGGTTTCAAGTTTTTCATAAATTTCAGAAAGTCGCTCCTTATACTGCGTTTCTATATCCTCACGGATAATTTTCAGCGTATATCCATCTAAAATTGATTTGTCATAATAGTATGTATGAATATAATTACCAAAAACTCTCCAAGATTCTCTTTCTTCTTTCAAAAGTGGTGTTCCTGTCAACGCAATCTTAATCGCATTTTTATCCGCATCAAGAAGATTAGCCAAGAATGAGCCTTCTGGTTTATATCCTCTATGTGCTTCATCAATAATAAACACTCTCTGCAAATTCGTTGCATACGCAGGAAGGTCAACTTTTGACCTATCTTCAGCAAAACGCTGTATATTTACAACTGTAATTTCTGGTTTTCCAGTATTTCCCTCTTGTGCCTGATTGTTACGGAACTGTTCCATAAGTTCAGCACGGGAACTTGCTGTTTTTACAACCAATCCACGAGCTTCAAATTCTTCTGAAGCCTGTTTCAGCAAATCAAGGCGGTCAACAATGAAATAAAACTTTGCAACTTTATTTTGCTTGCTAAAATAGTCAGAAAGAACATAAGTCAGGTAATAAGAAAGGGCTGTTTTTCCACTACCTTGAGTATGCCATATAACACCTGAATTAACACCTTCATCAATCTTACTTCTTACTGTTAATGCAGCAAACATCTGTTGATAACGCATTATATGTTTCTGCTCAATAAACTCTATCTTGCCATTTATTTCTTTATGAAAACGAACATAGGCAATTCCATATTTTAATATAAATAGCAATCTTTCAGGACTACACATAGATGTCAGTACACGGTTGGTTGGTGTATAGGTATCTAAATTTGTTTGATATTCCGGAGAAGTATGAATAACCTGACAATTAAAGTCAGTCAATATCTTCTTTTCAACAATCGAGTCAATATCCTTATATGGGAAATCTGCATTATAAGGTGCAATATCCAAATTAGTAGGATTTTCTTCTCTGAAACAGTTGAACGGTGCAGACTGTTTTGCCGTCGTACAGTAGAATGCCCCCTGAACCGGAACAATACCACCCATAGTGTCATATTCCATATTATTAGAAAAAATCATCAACTGTGTAATATTCAAAAATCTCCTAAATTTTTTATTAGGAAATCTCTTTTGGTTCATTCTCTTGCTTTCTGCAACCATACCGCCGTGATTATTCGGCTTCTTTACTTCAACAAACACAAGTGGAAGTCCATTTACAAACAACGTAATATCAGGTCTAAATTCATCTTGGTCACGCTTACAAGTGAACTCAGCGGTAAAATGATATGTATTATTTTGGGGATTTTCAAAATCCACCAATCTAACAGGCGAAACAGACGATAAACGCTCGTAAAAACTGCGTCCTATATCATCATTATCTAATTCCTGCCTAATAGTTTTCAATGTCTGTTCCGCTTCTCCTACGTGAGTAGGATTAAGCCGTGCAAACTGCTCCTTAAAAACATCTATTAAGATATTGGTATCAGGGTCATATACTGTCCCTGCCATATCCTCAGTTATTTTTCCAAAATAAGTATAACCAAGGCGTGTCAAATGAACCATTGCTGGCATTTGGACACGGGTAGCTTCGTTAAACATATTTTTCTTACCACTTGCCGCCATCTTCAGACCTCCTCATATCATTCGTCTAATATGACTTCACATACATCGCCAATATCACAATGAAATACTTTGCAAATTCTCATAAGCACATCAAGGGATACTGTTTCATTCTTATTTAATTTTGTTGCAACAGACGATGAAATTTCCGCAGCACGCATTAAATCTTGTCTTTTCATTTGATTATCAATCATAAGTTTTTGAAGTTTATTGTAGCTTATTCTCATCTGTAACGCTCCTTCGTATTCTCCGTTCCTTTTGGTTACAGTTACTCATTTGACATTATACTATAAATAATCTATTTTTTCAAGATATAGGGGTTTATTCGCAACTCCTATCCGGCAAGGTGTCACTTTTTACAAACACCTAATACGACTCTTTTAAAGAATAATAAAAAAGAGATGCCGAAGCACCTCAATTATACATTCTATTATTAACATTCATCGCAAGCGTTAAATTCTTTTCCGACCACTCCGAAACAAGCTCCGGGTGTACTTTTGCTAAACTGTTATTCATAGCCAAACCTCAACCTCCTTGTGCTTAGAGTATATGAAGTTTTGGCTTTATCTTGTAGTTTGCGAATATCCGTATAAATAGAAAAAGCCCTTTGAGAAAAGGATTTCTCCTCTCTCAAAGGGCAACCTGACAAACTGGAATTTGGCGTTCCATCACTATTAGTTCAAAAGGATGTGCATCAGAAAACCAATTAAAACGCAAACAACAAATGTTGTCAACGCAGTACCTATAACTAAAAGAATTTTTTGATAAGGACGTTTGCCTATTTCTCGTTGCTTATGAATATCATCCAAAAGTTTTCCCTCAGAAAATGCGACAATTTCTTTATAGGTTTGAACATCATTATCTTTTTTTACCTTTTCAACCTTAAAGGCAAAGTACATAGAGATTGCCCAAATGATTCCCCAAGGAATGAATGCCCAAACACCAAGCCACATAAATAGCGGAACTGCAGAAACAGCAGTTGCAATTAGCATTATAGTGTAGGATTTTCCATAGCGATTCATCTTTTCAATTTCTTCTTTTTGAATTACATCTTTCATAACTTCAATATCTCCTTTGATTAGATTGTCAAGGGAAATTTGAAAGATTTCACTCAGTAATACCAAACTATTCACATCTGGATAGCTTTTATCATTTTCCCAATTTGAGATTGTTTGCCTTGAAACATAAACACGATTGGCTAACTCCTCTTGGGATAAATGTGCTTCCTGACGATGCATTTTTATTTGCTTTCCAAGTTCCATCTCGTCACCTCCTTGCATACTCATACTAATCGAAAGGTCTTATTTTCGCTATCAAAGTGCATTGACATCTATGTTTTCCGTGTGTCAAAGGTCTTTTACAGACCGTAAACTTCCGATTTGTATTTCTATTTGTTTTAAAAATGGGCAACTCCGATTGGAATTGCCCACTCATTGTACTAATTATGCGATTTTTTCTTGCTTGCACCGATTTCTGCATCAAATGATGTAAGTTTGATGTAAATCGCTGTTTTTTAGTTTTTTATCAAATGAAGTACGTCCCGTCTATTCGGTAAAACGGTACATCTTTACATCATCTTAATAGAGCTTTGCACCTGCTGGAATATGGTCATCAACCATCAGAAGATGGAGCTTTTCTTCGCCTTCTTCTTCGTGGATAGCACTGAGGAGCATACCGCAAGAGTCAATGCCCATCATAGCTCTCGGTGGAAGATTTGTGATAGCGATAAGCGTCTTTCCAACCAGTTCTTCAGGCTCATAATAAGCGTGAATACCGCTTAAAATAGTTCTGTCTGTGCCTGTTCCGTCATCAAGAGTGAACTGTAAGAGTTTCTTTGACTTCGGTACTGCAACACACTCTTTAACCTTTACTGCACGGAAATCTGACTTGCTGAATGTGTCAAAATCAACTGCTTCCTCAAACAAAGGCTCAATCTTTACCTTAGAAAAATCAATCTTTTCAGGCTCAGCTTTCACTTCTGCAGCTGCCGGAGCTGCTTCGGAAGTCTTGGAAGCTTTCTTATCAGCGTCCAGGGACTTCATTGTCGGGAATTTTTTTAGCATTTCTTCGTTATTCTTCATAACGCTTCGCTGGGCTGTTTCTATTAAATTGTCTTCTCTTCATCATTATTCATGATGAACCATTGTCAAATTATATTTGTTGTCAATTTGATGTCATTTGGTTCTTTCTGTTGTCAGATGGAAGTCTTCATAAGCCCTTCTTAAAATACATCCATTGTTGCAGCCAAATGTTCAAATGTTTCCTGTTTTTTCTCCTCGGTCGCTTCCGCATAGATATCCATAGTAGTCTGAATATCCTTATGCCCCATGATCGACTGGATAACCTTCAGATTGGTTTCTCTTTCACAAAGTCTTGTACAAAAAGTGTGTCTCAGATTGTGTGCCGAAAAGTTGGGGAGCAGCACTGGCTCTCGATGCTCTTTTCTTGCTTCTACTTCTTCCGTCGCATTGTAGGAAGAAGATATCCTCTTGATTGCCCGATTGACTGACTGTGCATTCATTATATTTCCATAACGGTTACAGAAAATAAATCCTGTCATTCCATCAATCTCTGCATCCGTCCAGCCTTTCTCTTTCTGTTCTTCCCAGATCATTTCAAAAGCATCTTTTACCGCATCCAGCATAGGAATCGTCCGCATCCCAGCTTCTGTTTTCGGTGTTGAAATGTGATTTTCTGAGGCACGATCCTCACCTACCGGATAATACGTCAGATTATGATTAACGCAGATAATCCGCTTCTTATAATTGATGTCTTCCCATCTCAATCCCAACACTTCACCGATACGACAGCCAGTTCCAAGAAAAACGGTAAAGATTGGCCACCAGTGATAATAAATCGGATGCGTGGCAATATATTCAATAAATGCTCTCTGCTGTGGAATTGTCAGTGCATGTCTCACACCGGTTTTCATACCCAAATTTTTCTTTAACTCTGCCATGACACCATCCGAAGGATTTTTTCTGATAATGTCATCCCTCACTGCCAGTTGAAAAGTCGGATGCAGTAACGTATGAACTGTTTCCAGTGTATTGATCTGCAATTCTTGTTTCTCAACCAGGTAATTATAGAATTGCACTACATCTGAATACTTGATCTCTGCTATATTCCGCTTTCCAAATGTATCTCGCACAAAGCGGTCATACATATACAGATAATTGCTCTTGGTCGTCGGTTTCAGATTGTTTTTGAGACTCATGTAACGGTCAAATACAAAATTTACAGTAGCCTTTCCGGCAACATAGATATCCAGACCGTCCATCTGATCTTTCAAGAGTTGTGCTTCTTTTTCCCGAAGCGTTACAAGGTCTTGTGCATAAACATATTTACGTCTTCCAAGTGGGTCCGTATAAGTATATACATACCTCTCATCGGAACGTCTCTGTGATTCACCTTTCCGCAGGACTCTGCCCCGCAGATCTTTTCTTGTCTGTGCCATATAAATCCTCCTTCAAATAAAGGAAGGACTCCATATTATTCAGGTCTGTTCAAAACTTTCTCCAGTCCCTGCAAGACAACTTCTGTCACAGTCATTTTGTGTTTTCCGGCATAATCACAGATACGCTTATACATAGAATCTTCCACCCGGATACTCAATACTTTCTTTTTTACATTTTCCGATTTTGGTCTCCCTGTTCTCGCCATATCTGTTCTTATTCCTCCACATCCACATTATAATTTTCGTATGACAAAAAGTCAATCCCTGTTTTTCGTCCTTCCGCAAGTTTCTTCTGTTTTCTACGCAATCCGAAATGTCTCCAGATATTTCTCAAAGATCTCACAATTTACAAGCGCAACTTTATCAATCTTGTACACTGCTTTCGCCTCTTTTGCCAGCTCTTGGAATTTTGTCAGCCCAATGCTGTAAAGTTCTGCCCCTTCCTGATAACGGACAAATTTCTTGGCTATTTTCTTTGTCTTTTCTACATCTTTACGTGCATATCCCATACACGACACCTCCTTTTGGGCATGAAAAAAGCAGCTACCCTATTTTTTTCATAGACTAACTGCTCGTGTTAAGTTCCATATTCAGTTTTATTCTATAAATCCGACAGTGAAATTCGGTCATATGCGCCATTTTTCTTATCTTCCGGGTGTGGTTCCAGTCCGATAATCGTAATGTCTTTCTGGTCTGGTCCATAAACCCAGTACATTCTCATTGCGCCACTGGTTTTGTTTTCCAGATAAGACTGCCACACTTTCATTCCATAACGTCTGGACAATGGCTCTATCTCATGGGTTTGAAGACTTGGATACCCTGGATCTGCCGATAACAGCTTTAAAGCCTTTCCCCATTTTTTATACAACTGTTCTTCCTTCTTTTTTATATTCCCAGAACGATATTTCTCCTGCAGATCTAGCCAAAGTTCCTGCATTTCAGGGATTCCCATTCGTATATTAAAGTTCATTCTTTGTTCCTTTTAAAAATCTGACAGGTCAATAGCCGGAGAAACATCTCCTCTTTTAAAGTTACTTACTGCACGATCCATATCTGCCAGGGTTCTGGCTGAAATGCTCTCTGGCACTGCCAGTTCCCGAGGTTCCAGAATAATGCAGCCATTTCCATATTCTTTTACATTATAATACTGATAAGCAGCTCCTCTGAGGGTAATCCTTTTTTTATTGTCCAGATGAGCAACATAATCTTTCATTGCTTCCATTATCAACACCTCCTACGCAAGCATTTGTGTGGGAAATCCCACCTCTTGCTATTATAATACGCTTTTCTATATTTTCTGTCAATCCAAATTTACTTATTCCTATACACTTAAAAATATCCATACGCCGGCAGGTGGCAGACGGCAGATAAGGTATCTATAAAACGCTGTACCTTCTTAATCTGTCTGCCACCATCCGTTTTTTAATCAGATATTCCTGTTTATTCTTCATTCGGTCTCTTACATCACACATTATCTGCCTGAATGTTTTCTGCTTTTTCACTTTCTTTAGTACACTCATAATCTTCAATGCTTTCCGTCAGTTCATTCTCTATTCCCTGTTTTAATCCATTAAGAATTTTCTCACCTTTTTCTTTATGAACTTTTTTCATTGAATAAAGTTTTTTTGCTCCAACTATTAGTCCTACCCCAGCAAGAGTTGCTGTTGCACCAAGCAATGCGCCTTTTCTCATACCGTTTTCTTCAAAAAAATCTACCATAATTTTCATTCCCTCTTTCATATCCCCATCACCGATATTTTTCAGACCATGCGTCATATCCGGTGCAGCTTTACATTCATTAGACAATAACTCTGTTATTTTTTTACTAAGATCACTCATTTGCATCCCCCTTTACATTCTCAATGTTTTTCAATAAATATTCCAGGCTTTTTACCTTTGTTTCTTCATCAACTATTTCCTGTTCAAGCTGGGCAATAGCCTTCTTCTTATTTTTTATATTTGCATTAACCGTTACAAGATTCTCTTTCAATATCTTTTTTATTTCCTCCGAATCAACAGTAGAATTCTTTATTGCTTCACCTTTTTCAATATTCTTTGCTACAAAAGTTCCTAACAACAATGTCGAGGCAGCAACAATTCCTCCTATCGGATTAGCCAATGCAGCAGCATATTTAGGCGTATTCCTTGTGAATTCTCTCAACATTGCATCAGTGATAACACTCCCCTTCTTCCGCGAATCCATATTAGCCTTTAATTTCCCTGAGCGAATCCATCTTCTAACAGTTTCTTCAGACGTATTCATCATTTTGGCAACTTCTTTTACTGTGTACGTGTCCAAAGAATCTCACCTCCTAAAATCAAGTATACATTTTAATGCTACATTTGTCAATTTTTATAGCATTAAAATGTAGCATTAAATTCAACGATCTATACAATTGTTAAACGGTTCTGATTGGTTGGATTATTCTTTAATATTAATCACACTTTTAACCGAATACAGTTTTCCTGCTTCTCATTTATCCAATACTCCAGTTCATTCTTCATCCGGCTTCTTACATCACGCATTGTCCTCCCGGATATTCCCTGTTCCTTTGCTTTGTCGTCTAATTCCCTGATTGAAATTTCGTTTTTATCAACAAGCAGTTCCTGAATCAGCTTTGCTCCTCGTTCCAGCTTTGTTTCGGTTGCTTTTCCTTCTTTTCCATCTAACAATTCATCTGCCGAAATTTCATAAGCTCCCACCCATCGGAAACCTTCTTCATCTCCCAGTTTAAAAGCCATTGTCTCCCCTGGCGGTGCAAGAGAACTTTTTTCATGAATCAACACTCTCGTTGTCGGATCTTTTCTCACTTTTCCAATAAAAATCAAGCTTCTTACTGCTGCCATGATATCAATAGAGCCAAGCCCCCGGTAAGTACTCTGTGTCCCAGAAGATTTGTTCAAATGACCAATCAGTACGATAGCACAACTGGTTTTCTCTGCAATCATACCCAATTTGCGAAATACCGGACGAACTTCATTTGCCCGGTTCATGTCCACATCTGCTCCGATAAATGCCTGTACCGGATCAATGATTACAAGCCGGACATGATTCTGTCTGACCGCTTTTTCAATCCGATCATCGGATAAGGTCAATACTTCTTCCGAATCATCAATTACCATAACCCGGCTCAGATCTGCTCCTGCTTCCACCAGTCTTGGCTTAATAGTATCGCCCATGCCATCCTCTGCTGTCTGGTAAATCACATTGAATGGCTCAATATCTTCCATGTTTGGAAACAACTTACGGTTCGTGCACGCTGCTGTCAGCATCATGGCAAAATAGGTTTTTCCCTCTCCCGGATTGCCCTGAATAATTGTTAGTTTTCCAAATGGAATATAAGGGAACCACAGCCATTCCACACTGGTCTGTTCAATATCTTTATAACATAACATCGGCACCAGTGCTTCTTTCTCCTGCATTTTCATTGTAACGGTTTCCTGTATCACTTTCTTTCTGTCAGCATTTTCGTCACAGAGAATTTCATTCCAGTCTTTTCTGGCAGGTTTCAACCGGATCACACGATATCCATCCGGAATTTCTCCTGCCAATTTTTCACAAGCTTCATTTCCTGCGTGATCATTATCCAGGCACAGGAAAACCGAAGTAATCTGAGGGCGTTCAGAAAGAAAAGTCATCAGTGCCACACTGGAGACTCCGCCCAGGCTCAGGTAGCTACGTTTCTTCCAGTCTTTTGGAAATAACTGGATAAATGACAGCAGATCAATGGCTGCTTCAAATACAAACAGTTGATTATCCTCTCCTCTGTGACAGAATCCATAAGATTTATCCGAACCAGCTACATCTCCCCGATATTTTATCCCGCCAGTTCCCCTGCAGTGCGCATATCTCGGAATACCGTCTGCATCTCTGCCGACAAATACAACATTATGGTGTTTCTTTTCTTCGTAAATATTCCCACCGGCAATCCATTCCTCCACCAGATCTTTCTCAAGCCTCCTGATTTCTGTCAGATATTTTATGACCGTCTCATTCGTTTCACTTTTCTCCGGTAACCGGAAGTCAGGTGACGGGGCGAGGCAGGACTTCTGCCTGCCTTCGCCTTCTTCATCGATCAACATCTTCACCGCTTCCGGAAATGTGGCATGATAAAATTCCATCACAAAATCCACCGGATAGCCACCCTTATTCTGGCTATGACGATACCAGCGATTTCCTGATACCGTTACACTGTCATGCTTTTTCCAACGGTATTCTCTGCCACTTTTTACCAACTGTTCTCCCCGTGCATTCAGAAAAGAAGCAAGATCTGTCTGGTTTGCTCTTGCGATCTGTTCTTCTGTATACTGCATTTTCATCATCCTTTCCCGTCTGTCCTGCAACAGATTTTTATAAACTTATCTCATTACTTCGTTTTTTCTTCATTTGTCGATTTTTCACTTTTTCTTCCTCAATCAGTTTCTGGTTCTCCGCCAGTCTGCCATGAATAGAAGATTTCTGTTTCGATTCCTGCTCCGGCATTTCTCTTTTTTCTTCTGAAAGCCCGGAAGTATCTGTTTCTGGCATTTCACGATCTCGCCTGGCAATATCAGCACATCTCTGTACCTTTTTCACAAAGGCAAGCTCATCCTGATAGGGCTGATTATCAGCTTTTAATTCTTCAATCATTATACGGAGATCTTCTTTTTCTTTTTTCCATCTGGATTCTGGCAGCCGTCCCTTTTTATCCCGGTATGGTTTTAGTTCACGCTCACATTTACGATAATAATTGATCGCTTTTTTATGCTCCGTATAAAACTTTTCCCGTCTTTTCTGGAAAAAGAAGTGGTTGTATTCATCTATCAACGGCTGATTCTGCTTCAATACCTGCATCTTCTTTTCCAAATCTTCCAGGTTTTTCAGTTGTTCTCTCTTTTCACTGATTTCAGCTTTGCTGGCAGAAATAATTCCATTCAGTTCCTGAATTCGTGTTTGTAAATCGTCCATTGTCTCAATGTTGTGTACCTGAAGATAATTGATGGATTTTGCAAACTCCTGTAAGTTTGAAATTTTCTTTCCCCTTCGTTCCATCTCCGCATAAAAATTTGAAAGTTTCGGGCTATTCTGCGTTTTTTTATCATAATAATCTTGCAGACTCTCCAAAAGCGTCGGGTTCTGCTGCCTTCGATCCAGTTCCATTTTCATTTCTTCATAGGCTGTTTTCATCCACTGGATAGATTCTTTTAAGGAAATGAACATCTGATTGAATTGCCGGATCGCCCGATTCAACTCTCCAATGATTGTTTTGATTCCCTTCTTCTCCATTGCTCTGACTTCGTACCCTTCATGAATTGTCGGGATCAGATCAATTCCCTGTTCTTTATAGGAACGATGGTCGATTCTTGCTGCCATATGACACTCCCGGAATTTATCATTCACTTTCTCGGTCCATGCCTTTCTCCATTCCTTTAAAAGTTCAGGATCGTTCCAACCGGTAGTAGAAACAGCATTGAAGACATACTTTCCTTTGGCATCTTTTATCCTGTTTCCTTCTTCGTCTAAAACATATTCCCGTTTCTGTTTATTTCCCCAAATTCCTTCTTCTGTAAAAGGACGAATTGGAGCAAGTACATGAAAATGAGGATTATCCGGTTCATCTCCATCTTTTGATTTTCCCTCATGAACTGCCAGATCCACAATCATGCCACGTGCCACAAATTGTTCCTGGCAAAATTCTCTCGCCAGTTGGATATTCTCCTCTAACGTCAGTTCATTCTGCAATGCAATGTCAAAAGAATAGGCAAGCTGTGCCCGCTTGCCCTTTTCTGCTCTCTCTACCTCGTTCCATAATGTTTCCCTGTCTGATAATCGTTCCGGCACATAATCCGGTTTGAGGATTTCTGTAAACATCACACCGGATTTCCTCGTGTAATCATGGACTTGTCCATAATAATCGTTATACAATTTTTGCCCGGAAATATACGCAGCCGAATTCACCACTGTCTGCCCTTTTCCTCTGGATACCTGCTTTACAGAAAAATGATAAAGTGCCATCAGCTATCATCTCCCTTCGTGGTTTTCTCTACTTCTTCAGCAATCTGCTGTCGTTCCTTTCTTCCTGCCTCCAGATATCTATCCCGGACTGTATCTCTGTTGTATTTAAGAACTTTCATTTCATTCATTACTTTCTGGAAATCCTCCTGCTCAAGATCTTTGGACATAGGAAACGCTTTTTCAAACTCAGCACCTTTAACCACCAATCGGTGTGATCGTTCTTTCCTCTCGATCAGCTTTTTTCTCTGTTCCAGAATATTCTTATTGTGCATTGCCTGTTCAAGTTCCTTTTTACTTTTTTCCATGTTGGCTTTCAATTCTTCCAGTGACATGGATTCATATTTGGGGTTCTTCTCTCTGGTCATTGTCTGTCTCTCCTTATTTTCACAAACAAAAAGAACCAGCTTTCTCTCATAAATGCTGATTCCCTGATATAAATGAGATAGGCACCTGTGCCGCAAGGGGAGCTATCCCCTTGTCCGAAATCTATGATTTCGCTACATTCCCGGATTAAGATTTCTCAAATCCGGGAACAGCACCGCAGGTCGCACGATACAGGCAGATGTAATTGCCTGTATAGAAGTGCGCTCTTAGCTTGCTAAGAGAATTATGCCGTATCCGGCGTGCTATTTTCATCATCCGTAAATTCCATCATCTCATCAATGGTACAGTCCATTTTTTTACAGATCTTCTCAACTGTCTCCATGGACACATACTTGTTTTTTCCCATCCGGGCAAGAATATTTCCGCTGATTCCGGCGAGGTATTGCATCTCTACTCGCTTCATATTTTTATCAATGAGCATTTTCCATAATCTGTTATAACTCACACCCATAATCCACACCTCCAACCACTTATTCCAGATTAGTCAAATGGGATCTCACCTTCTGCTGCTTCCATAAATCCGTCCTTATCTGTTTTCGGTGTACCAGTTGAGTTTTCACCACCGCTGTTGTCCTTGTTCTGAGCAAATTCATGCTCTTCCACAATTACATCCGTGGTATAAATCATCTTTCCATCCTTGTCCTTATAATTACCAGTACTGATACGACCACCGATCACAATCCGCATTCCTTTATGAAGATATTTCTGTGCAAACTCTGCACTCTTTCCAAATGTTACACAGGAAATAAAATCTGCTTCCTGTTCCCCATCACGTTTATATCTTCTGTTTACTGCCAGCATGTATCTTGCTACTGCCATATCATTATCTTTCCCGGCATATTTAATTTCCGGATTTTTTGTCAATCTTCCCATTAAAATAACCTTATTCATAGTCATTATCATCCTTTCCAGGCATTTCGCCCTGTGAATATTATTATCAGTTACTTTTTCGCCAGCGGTTTCCGTGCGTTTCCCTGTCACCTGCAGCCATCTCAGACTGCCTCTGCCTGCATATACAGGTCACTGACCATAAGGCTCCGGTCAGCCGCCCATCATCGGGAGTGTCATTATGATCTCGCTCACTTTCAGAAAAGAAAGGTCATGGCAAGACTCCTGGTAGACTTCCAGGGTGCACTTATCAGTTGTCAAGGTTCAACAAAGGAACATTTTCAAAACGTCCTCTAATTACTAAAGTCAAATGACCTGGCACGATGCAAAAAATTCGTGATATTTTTTTGCGTTTTTATTACCTTACCTTTTGTTTTCGTTAGTTCCTTCATATACTCTGTACTGAGGCGTATAAAAACGGACATGATTTTGAAAAATAATTGTTCCTCTACCTATAAAGCTTTAAAAACGGTATTTACCAACCCTCTTTTGCAAGTTTGTTATACATAAATGAAATATTTCTTCACTAATTACCTGTCACATAGAACGTGAGGGCAGATATTTTCTTAGAAAAATCATTTTTCCACTAATCACACGTGGCAAAGGATATAATGTCAGATGATTTTGAAAAAAAGCAAAAAAAATAGGCACTAACCATTTACGGTTAATGCCCTTTGGGATAATCATTATTTATCTGTTTTTATCTGATTGCGAAAGTACACTTGCAGCTAAACTCTTTGTTGTTCCAGAATACTTATTACTGTTCATTACCATAGATGCCTTTGTTTCCATAGCTTTACCAGTAATTTTTCCGGTGTTTCTCTGTGACAATACACTTGCAGCTAATGACTTCTGAATTTGAGAACTATTATTCGATCTCATAATTTTTGAAGCCTGTGTTGATAATTTCTGTCCACTTGATTTTTTATTCATGTTTTGTCTCTCTTTCTTTTTAAGAGAGAATGTGATCATCAAACATTCTCGAACATATTGTTACTTATAATTTATTTATCGTTCTTTTCTTTGGCTTCTTTACGTGGAAAGCAAAATACCTTTTTGCCAACCTGCTTAGCATATAAACGATTTCCATTTCTTAATGTAATATATGCTGTAAAAACCATGTCAGTCTGGTCACATTTTACCATGCAATCTGCCTCCTTTCCAAAAGATTTTTCTCAGACGAATCCGAAAAAGTATGGAAATTGGCAGAAACAAATACTAAAATATATTTGAAAGATATGGTTTTAGTAGATGATCTTTTGTCTCTGCTATTTCCGCCAGAGTTCGTTTGAGGCCCTAATCTCAAATGAACTCTTTTTTTGGAATCAGAAAAGTTGCAAGCCTTATATCATAGTGACTGCTTCATTCAAATCAAACAGCATTAAATTCATTTCTGGAACTAATACGCCATTTACTCGATACGACAACTGACTCAAATCCCAATCACAAATTCTTGCAATCGTGTTAATCAAATCTTTTGCATTCCATCGAACCGACAAAACACCATTTGATTTTTCCTTATAAAACTGTACTGACTTATCATCATGTTCATCACATGCTTGAACCGCAATCTGTTTATCAGATTCGTTTATCAGAAGCTTTACATATGTTGGGTATTTCATCTTCATGATTACAGATTTGTTGAATGTAATACCATTACTTGTAATCGAAATATATGGTACACCCTCGCTAAAGTCAAACGTCTTAAAATTTGATAAATCAATCACTCTGCTCGCCTCCTTTCTGTTTTCTATATGATTATAACATATTCATCCATTCTGTTCAATCCTATTTATTTTCTTGTTTTCTTTTCGTCTTTTATTTGTTTTTTATTCATCTTTTGTTCTTCTATTATTTTATTATTTATTCACTTGTCATTTTGTACATTTGTATTAAAACTCATGCGAATACTTTTTATTTAAAAGAATTTAACTGAAAACAGATACAATTTTTATAGTAGTCAAAACAAAAGGCACTAACCATTTGCGGGTAATGCCTTTTCGGTTAATCATTATTTTCTATTTTTCTTCTGTCAGCTTCTGATACATTTTCATCAATTCTGCCACACAATCGGCTTCCGACATTTTAGTGCTGAATCCATAAGCCTCCATCACAGCTCTGTTGTTTGCGTTATGTGCTTTAAGTAATTCCGGCGGCATAGTCAACGGGTCATAAAGATCTGCAAGACTGCTATTTGGATAAAGTGCTCTGGCATTTAAGATTGCCTGTGCAGTTTTCTTTATCTTTTCTTTTTGTTCATCCGTAGGTGACGGCCATGGGAAATTATTGTAAACAATCGTATTAGAATAACTATAATCACTCTTTAATCTGCCACATACAACTCTTGTCCATGCCATATGAACATTCGACATCAATATACCAAACTCATAGCTTGTTGCAGATGGCATTGTAAAAAGTTTATCACCCGGAATAATTTCACCATCCAGATAATCCATTGGAATATATCTTCTGTTTTGTGATGACACCTTCGGTATCGCTATATACGGAGAATCATATTCAAGTATTGATGCAAATAATCCTGGAGTATCTGCAGCTTTTCTTGTATTATTTCTCGTGCTTGCCATTCTAAATTCACGAACTTTATCAATTCTTTCTCTGACAAGCGGACACCGTTTCAATAATGATGGATCTGCCCCAACCAGCCATATACAATATCTTGGTTTTCTATCAATAAAATCTTTTCCCATCATATAATGTCTGATGAAAGATATTGCCTGTGGCTCTTTAGATATCAATTCTTCTTTTTCTTCTTCCGTAAGTATCAAATATCCGCCATCTATTGCCTGTCCTCCTAATGAAATAGGTGGAACATCTGATAAAGGTTTCATTCTTTTTTCAATTGAAATATTATCTGCATCCAGCAGATAACCATTAATATTTTTTGCTACTATTATATCGTCCTTGGAATATATCTTCTTCTGATACTCTGCACCATTTTTTCTACTAAATCCTATAATGACACAATGTACATGTGCTTTGATTGAAGCCTCACTATCCCATATAAATGTTCTATATGCATAATCAATTTGTATTCTATCTTCAAACAGTGGTTTCCACAAAATGGAAACGCTCTCTCCCTGAGTAATTGAATTAGTCGATACAAGAGCTGCTCTGATATTTATATTTTCCTTCATGTAATCAGATGCCTTTTTATACCAGCAACTTACATAATCGAGATTACCTACACTTTTCCATCCAGCAAATATATCAGCAACATCTTCTTTTTGTTTTTCTCCCATCCACCTTGCACCAACGAAAGGTGGATTCCCCATTATATAAGATAATGACTTAGCCAAAACAACGCTGTTCCAATCTATCTTCAGTGCATTACCTTCTGCAATATTTACATACGTCTTCAACGGAAGGAAATCATCATTGAACCCATATACAATATTTTTTGTTTCCTCCATCATCTGTGATTCTGCAATCCACAAAGCTGTCTTTGCTACTGTCACGGCAAAGTCATTGATCTCAATTCCATAAAATTGTTGAATGGATACTCTGATTGGATTATGAACATCTCCCAACGTCATCTGACCACCAACTTTTTCACGAATGACTTCATTTTCTAACCGTCGAAGTGATAAATATGTTTCCGTCAGAAAATTTCCCGAACCACAAGCCGGATCTAAAAATGTCAGTAAAGCCAGTTTATTCTGAAATTCATCCAGACGTTTTACTTTTGTCCTCTGCACCTGTATTTTCAAAATCTCATGAAATTCCGTCTGCAATTTATCGAGAAACAACGGATCAATCACTTTATGTATATTGGAAATACTTGTATAGTGCATTCCACCGGATCTTCTCGTTTCTGGATTTAACGTTGACTCAAACACTGCCCCAAAAATTGTAGGGGATATATCACTCCAGTCAAAATCTTCAGAAGCTTTGGTCAAAAGTAATTCTTTGATTTCTTCTGTCAACGGCGGAATCTCAATAGTTTCATCTGAAAACAATCCACCATTCACATACGGAAACTGTGCTAAATCTTCTTCTAAATATTCGTCTCTCTCAGAGACAGGTGTATCCAAGACTTTAAACAGTTCCAGTAATGCACGCCTACAGTCTTTCACTTCATATGCTTTCAGATAATCATGGAAAATATTCCGTTTTCCAAAAATCCCAGCATCCTCGGCATAAAGACAGAACACAATTCGAACACATAAAGCATTCAGACTTTTCAGTTTATGCTCTCTTTTCTCTTTTTGTTCAATGGTTTCCTCTTTCGCTTTTACTTCTGGAATCTTATACTGTGTAAGGAATGCTTCATAAAGCAGTCCAACAATATCTCCTGCTTTAATCGATACTTCCATCTCGTGAGAGATTTTCTGCACATCTTTCTTTATTAAAATATCAAGCAACGGATACTTACTCGGTATTTCATCCAATGATATTTTTACTGCCTCCGGTACTCTGGCATTCATATCATAAATCCATATATCAGAGAAATTGCTGGTAATGATCCAACGTGCCTTTTCATCATATGGGAGATTATCATTATATCGTTTTGCTTGATCATACGGCGTCAGTTCTATTGAACCAGAATTCATAATCTTATGGTCCAGTGCTTTACCAAGACTCTTTTGTTCAATCAATACATGCGTTTCTGGAATATACACATCAATTCTTTTTGTATTTCCATCTACCACAACTTTTTTCTCAAATTCCACACGATCTGTCACATTCTCCATTCCAAGAACGTTTGACAGAAAATCAATCCAATATGATCTTCCATCCTCATCTTCTCTTCCTCTCCCCTTCCATTTATTTGCAAATTGGCGGGCAGCTTCCCTCTGTTCTGCATCGGTCATCGTTTTTTTCCTCCTGCGTATCCGTAAGCTCTCATATTCATAATCTATTAACTCAGACAGGTAAAGTACCGATACTTATCATGTATCTGTATATCATCATTCATCTGCAAAAATGTGTACTTTCCTGTAAAATGCTCATTTTTTCTCTACTACTCCATAATATCATAAAACAGCCTATCTTCCAACGATAGAAGTTCGTTGACGATACCTCCAAAGCACTTGTCAAAAAGTACACTTTCATGTAAAACACCCACCTTACAATAATTTGGCTTTTTCGTAAATTTCTGCACGATACCGAAAAGTTGATAAGGGCATATTACATTCTTTCGCAGCAGACGTTCCAGTTATTTTCCCGTTTTTCCACCGCTGATACACATCGTGAAAATTATCTGGCAATCTGCTTGGTGGTCTACCGAACCGCACACCTCTGGCTTTTGCCGCTGCAATACCTTCTGCCTGCCTTTGCCGAATATTTGTTCTTTCGTTTTCTGCTACAAATGACAGTACCTGCAATACAATATCTGACAGAAACGTTCCCATCAAATCTTTTCCCCGGCGAGTGTCAAGTAAAGGCATATCAAGAACCACAATATCAATTCCTTTATCTTTTGTGAGAATTCTCCACTGTTCCAGTATTTCCGCATAGTTACGTCCTAAGCGATCAATACTTTTTATATAAAGAAGATCATCTTTCCGGACACGTCGAATCATTTTTCTGTATTGTGGGCGCTTGAAGTCTTTTCCAGACTGTTTATCAATAAAAATATTCTTTTCTGGGATAGCCAACTCCTTCAATGCAATCAATTGCCGATCTTCGTTCTGATCCCGACTACTGACACGTATATATCCAAATATATTTCCCATCCTTGTTTCCTCCTGCATAGTCTCTGATAGGTGAAAAGCTGTCTTCCCCAAAAGAAAGACAGCTCCCCATGTCTTCTCTGAACTTTTTCACTCTAAACTACTCTCTTATTCAGGACAATGCTTTAAGGATCTGTTTCATGCACTTTTTCAACTTCATCCCATCTTTTAATCCCAGTCGATAAAAGAATTCCTCTGTATCTGCTCCACTGTTGAATATAGCATCACAATATTTCGTAATCGCTTCTTCCTGCTCCGGCGAAAGTGAAACTATTACTTTTTCATATTCTTCCTCGACTTTATCTGGTTCTGTATCTGTTTGCTGTTTTAATTTCCAGTCCGTATATGCCTTTCCCATGTGTTCTGTTATTGCCAGATTTAAAAATTCTTCAATTTCTTTTGTCATTTTCATAGATTCCCACCTGCTCTTTCTCAATCCTGTATCTCATTTGCCCTCCTATACATACACCAATTCGTTCAATACAATTTCCTGTGCACGATTCCTGATATTATTTGCCCTGCGAACCCATTCCATAGGATTCTGTGCTTTCAAGTCCTCTGTTACGCCCTCAGCACTTCTCATCTGTGCTTCAATCAGCTCAAAGCGTTCCTGTGCCTGTTCATTCACATCTGCCAGATGACTGTCCAGCCTGGCGGTCAGAAGAAGACAGCTATACATTCCTGATTTATGTTCTTTCAGATATTCCTTCCGTAGCATCCCCCAGCAGCCAATCGGTCTGGTTTCTTCCGGTAAGGATAACACTGGCAGATAATAATCTCCTACCAGTACATAATCCAATCCATTATTATCATCATGTATCTTTTTTCTTAATTCGCTCATGTGCTTGCCTCCCTCAGATTTTCCTTTGCTCACGTAAATATGCTTCAAATATACTTCTTCGAATCAAAACTTTCTTTCCAATCTTATAGACTGCTCCAGCTTCATGTGCCATGCGAATAACAGGTTTCATTCCCAACCGGTAATACTCACACGCCATATTGTAGGTCACATAGTCATGGCTCATAAATTCCAGATCTTCATCGTCAATCTCATCTGAAAACATCCATACATTACCGCTCATCTGTCTTCTTCTCCTTATCTTTTCCTGTTGCCGGTTCATGGAAACGTTCCAGGTAATCATCAAAAATATCACGACGAATCAGTACCGTTCCATCAATTCTGTAAATAGCTCCTGCATCACTGGCAAGCTCTAAGAGTTTCTTATGAGAGATACTGTAAATAATCTCTGCCTGTTGATATCGCAGATACTGTCGGCGTAATTTTCTTAAATGTTCCGGAACTTCCTTCATACTTGTAATCGGTTTGTACTTTTCATTCATAATGCTTTCCTCCAAAATTAGATTTACTGTTTTACAGAAGTTGACTGCCGGAATATAACTTTTCCACGAAAAAAAGCACCTCTTAGATCAACTCTAAGAAGTGCTCTTGCTTCATTGCCAAACCCGTGTCTTTCCACCTGAAATTCGTCATGCTTCATAACGATTCATTATTATCCCAAATTTTGTTGTCAAATTGTTGTCAAATGCGGTCTGACATCATGGTTTTAGACATTTTATATTTAATTTTAGTACAGCTTTGCACCAGCCGGAATGTGGTTATCAACCATCAGAAGATGAAGTTTTTCTTCTCCTTCTTCTTCGTGGATTGCACTAAGCAACATACCACAGGATTCAATTCCCATCATAGCTCTTGGAGGCAGATTTGTGATAGCGATCAGTGTCTTGCCTACCAGTTCTTCTGGCTCGTAATAAGCGTGAATACCGCTTAAAATCGTACGATCTGTGCCTGTTCCGTCATCCAGAGTGAACTGCAGAAGCTTCTTGGATTTCTTAACAGCTTCACATGCTTTTACCTTTACAGCTCTGAAATCAGACTTGCTAAAAGTATCGAAATCTACAAATTCTTCGAATAACGGCTCCACTTTTACCTTAGAGAAATCGATCACTTCTTCTTTCTCCGGTGCAGCTTCAGAAGTGCTGTTTGTTGTCTTGGAAACTTTCTTATCAGCGTCCAGTGACTTCATTGTCGGGAACAGAAGTACGTCACGAATTGCCTGGCTGTCTGTCAGGAGCATAACGAGACGGTCGATTCCGTATCCGATACCACCTGTTGGCGGCATACCGATCTCCAGTGCATTCAGGAAGTCTTCATCTGTGTGGTTGGCTTCCTCATCACCTGCGTCTGCAAGGGCATCCTGTGCTTTGAAACGCTCTCTCTGATCGATCGGGTCGTTGAGCTCGGAATATGCGTTACACATTTCCCATGTATTGATAAAGAGCTCGAAACGCTCTACCTTGTTCGGATCGGAAGGTTTCTTCTTGGTCAGCGGAGAGATCTCGATCGGATGATCCATGATAAATGTCGGCTGGATCAGCTCTTTCTCACAGTACTCCTCGAAGAAGAGGTTGATGATATCACCCTTCTTATGGCGATCCTCATACTCGATATGATGCTCGTCAGCAAGCTTCTTGGCTGCCTCATCATCTGCTACTTCGTCAAAGTCGATTCCTGCATATTTCTTGATGGCATCGTTCATGGTCAGACGTGCGAAAGGCTTTCCAAGATCGATCTCGATACCATTGTAGGAAATCTTTGTGGAACCGCAGACCTTCTCTGCAAGGTAACGGAACATGGACTCTGTCAGCTCCATCATTCCCTCATAATCAGTATATGCCTGATAAAGCTCCATCAGAGTGAACTCCGGATTGTGACGGGTATCAACACCCTCGTTACGGAATACACGGCCGATCTCGTAAACTCTCTCAAGTCCGCCTACGATCAGTCTCTTAAGATAAAGCTCCAGGGAAATACGAAGCTTAACGTCTTCGTTCAGTGCGTTATAATGTGTCTCAAATGGTCTTGCAGCTGCACCGCCTGCGTTGGAAACCAGCATTGGTGTCTCAACTTCCATGAAGTCACGCCCTGCAAGAAAGTTACGGATCTCCTTAAGGATCTGGGAGCGTTTGATGAATACATTCTTGCTGTCCTGGTTCATGATAAGATCCACATATCTCTGACGATAACGGGTATCTGTATCTGTCAGTCCGTGGAATTTCTCAGGAAGGATCTGTAAGCTCTTGGAAAGAAGAGTCATCTTCTCTGCATGAATGGAGATCTCACCTGTTCTTGTTCTGAAAGCAAATCCCTCCAGACCAAAAATATCACCGATATCAGATTTCTTGAAATCTGCATAGTAATCGGTTCCAATGGCATCTCTTGCCACATAAACCTGAATGTTACCCTGTAAATCCTGGATATTGCAGAAAGAAGCTTTTCCCATTACACGCTTGAACATCATACGTCCTGCGATTGATACATGGATCGGGCTTGCGTCCATGATGCTTCTTCTTTCTTCATAATCCTTCTTCTGAGCCTCTTTTGCCTGCTCTTCATCAAGACCTGTTACATCAAGCTCCTTGCGATCTTTGAGAAGCTCTGCCTCATGTGCTTCATAGAGATTCTTTACCTCAAGGGAATGATGTGTCTGATCAAATTTTGTGATCTGAAACGGGTCCCTGCCATTTGCCTGAAGGTCTGCCAGTTTGTCACGACGTACCTTAAGCAGCTGGTTTACATCCTGCTTCTTCTGCTCTGCCACTTGTTGGCCTCCTTAATCTATCTGTCGTTCAAGCGGATCTGTGCGATCCGCTCCGTTGTCTGCTTTATACGTTTCTCTGGATCTCAAGAACCTTATATTTCATGATTCCGGACGGCATCTCAACCTCAACGATATCGTTGGTGTGTGCACCGATCAGTGCTTTACCTACCGGAGACTCATTGGAGATCTTTCCCTCAAGGCTGTTAGCCTCTGTGGAACCTACGATCTTCAGCTCCATATCTTCCTCAAATTCATAATCATGAACCTTAACCTTGCAGCCTACGCTGATTCTGTCAAGATCGACTTCATCCTCTACTACAACCTCAGCGTTCTTGAGGATCTTCTCGATCTCCTCGATACGTGCCTCGATATCTCTCTGCTCATCCTTTGCTGCATCGTACTCTGCGTTCTCAGAAAGGTCTCCCTGCTCTCTGGCCTCTTTGATCTTTCCTGCTACTTCTTTTCTCTTAACAACTTTCAGATCGTGCAGCTCGTCTTCCAGTTTTCTAAGTCCTGCGTATGTGAGTAAGTTCTTCTTTGCTTCTTCCATTTTGCCTTACTTCCTTTCAAAACCGTGCTGTTTTTTCTGAAAAAAATACAGCTTCGGATATTTCTGTTGCTACCATTCCCAAGAGCTCTTTTTTCTAAAAAAGGGCGTAAAAATCTCAGGATATTCACAATTCCTGTATTATACCGAAAAGCCCCAGTATTGTCAAGCATTCCACGTCGAAAAAGGGTCCCTGAAATATGCAAAAAAAGCCGCGCGAAATCTCAGATTTCAACACGGCTTTTCTATATTATCCTGCCCGGTCTGATTCCTTATTTCTTCTCCGGAAAAAGATCTTTATAACGATTAGTCACCATCTGTGTCTGATACTCAAAATCCTGTTTATGCTGATTGACCAGTGTAGAAAGGATGATCCCGGAAAACCAGCAGATGATAGCTGTCAGGATCACAAACCCGCTGACGATCAGTGTCGGGATCTTTTCCACTGTCCCAACCTCCAGAAAATGTACCAGCACCGGAATAAAGAATACCATTCCCACCACAAACAGCACTGCTGCGATAAGGGAGAAGAACTCCAGCGGCTTGTAATTCTTGAACATTTTCACAATAGTCTTCAGGACCTTAAATCCATCTGCATAAGTATTCAGCTTGGACTCACTTCCCTCCGGCCTGTCACGATATTCAATGACTACATTCTCAACCTGCATGTTCTTATCGATGGCGTGGATCGTCATCTCTGTCTCGATCTCAAAATTCCTGGAAAGTACCGGGAATGTTTTTACAAAGCGGTAACTCATGGCACGGTAACCTGTCATGATATCCTTGATGTTGCTTTTGAAAAGACGGTTAATGGAACCTCTTACGATGCTGTTTCCAAAGTTGTGGAAAGGTCTCTTGTTCTCTGTAAAATATGTAGAAGAAAGGCGGTCACCAACTACCATGTCTGTGCCTTTCTCCAGAACCTTGCTGCACATTTCAGCTGCAAACTCTGCCGGATAAGTATCGTCGCCATCTACCATAAGATAACACTGCGCATCAATATCCCGAAACATACTGCGGATCACGTTTCCTTTTCCCTGCTGATACTCATAACGGACAACTGCCCCTTCTTTTCTGGCGATCTCGTCTGTTCCATCTGTAGAGTTATTATCATATACGTAGATCACAGCTTCCGGAAGTGCTTTTTTCATATCGCGGATAACCTTTGCTACCGTCTTGCTTTCGTTGTAGCAAGGAATTAAAACTGCTATTTTATCTGCCATTATTTTTCTCCTGTAAAACAAAAAAACTTTCTGCGGATTCCCGCTAACTGACTGTAGCACGCGCCCCGTTCCTTGTCAATAGAACGTTTCGTTTTCTCCGACATACTTTTCTTTTTTATCGCTCCAGTACCATGTCTGTAAGCTTTTTCAATTCTTCATAGCTTGAAATATTATTAGATTCTCTCCGGATTCCCGCACTGTGCCGCATACCGGCTGTATACCAGGCTACATGCTTCCGCATTTCGCGGATCCCGATATACTCACCCTTGATCGCGATCTGATCTTCGGCATGGCGCAGGATCATCTCGCAGACTTCCTCTGCGGTTGGTCTGGGAAGCTTTTCCCCGGTGTGGAAATAGTGGTTCAGCTCCCGGAAGATCCACGGGTTCCCACGTACTGCACGGCCGATCATCACCGCATCGCAACCAGTCTCTTTAAACATGGCTTCTGCAGTTTCCGGTGAAACGATATCTCCGTTTCCTATCACCGGAATAGTCACCGCTTCCTTCACCCTGCGGATAGCATCCCAGTCCGCCTGGCCAGAATAATACTGCTGTCTGGTCCTTCCATGAACTGCGATGGCTGCTGCACCTGCATCCTCCACCCGTTTTGCGATCTCCACCACATCCACCGGCGTATTTTCATCAAAGCCAATGCGGACCTTCACCGTTACCGGCTTGGAAACTGCTCCGGAAACACTGCGGACGATCTCTTCGATCAGCTGAGGATCCTTCAGAAGAGCTGAGCCCTCGCCATTATTTACCACCTTGGGAACCGGACATCCCATATTGATATCGAGAATGTCAAAGGGACGCTCCTCAATGCTTTTTGCCACCTCTGCCATAAGGTCCGGCTCGCTGCCGAAAAGCTGCATGGATACCGGATGCTCCCCGGGATCGATCTCCATCAGCGCCTCTGTATTCTTATTATGAAAAGAGATCGCCTTGGCACTGACCATCTCCATACAGATCAGGCCTGCACCCTGCTCCTTGCAAAGTCTTCGAAATGCCAGATCCGTAACCCCTGCCATCGGTGCAAGCACAAAGGGGTTCGGTATCTCCACATTTCCGATCTTCCACTGCATCTTCATGGATCATTCCTCAACGGCATCTGCTTTTTTCTGCAGTTCCTCATCCGGGATATCTCCCAGGAAAAATACCTTGTAATACATTTCCAGAGATTCCAGAAGCTCTCTTTTGTCCCGCTGGAGCTCCTTGATCTTCAGTGCACTTCCGATCTCGTCAAAACGGGCATCTGCCTCCAGGGCCTCAGTCTTAAACTGCAGACTGCCGTCCTCATCAAATTCCAGTGTCAGGATCCCGCCTACATCCTCTGTGAAAAGCACACACATGATCTGCAGCTCCTGCTTTACCGTCTCAGGAAGAGACGCAAAATCCTGGTTAAAATAATATTTCTGCTCATAAGAGCTTGCTCCGCAGAGCACAATGTTATCCTGATACATAAAATCTCCTTTATTTATAACTTGACACTCCCTGCAGCTAAAGCAGGGAGATTCTTGTTTTTTCCACTACTGCAATAAAACATCAACGGAAAATCGCTGCCGGAAATTTTATCCGATCTGTGCTGCATGTTTTACACATAGCTGTATAAACCACGTACAGAAACCTCTCCGGAATTTACTTCCTCGACTGTACCGTCTGCACGCTCTACCAGAAGCTCTCCGCCGGCATTGATCCCTCTTGCGATCCCCTCATATGGATCATTCTGATCCAGTACACGTACCGGCTGGTTCAGATTGGCCAGCATTTTCTCATAATCCGGTTTCAGGCCGCTGAGATCCTCTGTCTGTACAAATCTCTCATAATTTTCCTCAAAATGCTTCATCACAAGTCCGACTACCTGTGCCCGGTCAAAGGGATGTCCGCTTTCCAGATACAGAGAGGTAGCCTTATCTGCCGTTTCTTCCGGAAAGCTTTCCATGTTTACGTTAATCCCGACTCCGATAACTGCACAGCCGATCTTATCCTGCTTCATGGTCATTTCGGTTAAGATACCGCAGATCTTTTTGCGGGAAACAACTACATCGTTAGGCCATTTGATCCCTACCTCAAGACCGAGCTCTGCTACTGCCTGTGCAACTGAAAGTCCCATAACAAGTGTCAGCATCGGCGCCTTCTGCGGAGAAAATTCCGGGCAGATAAGGATACTCATAGTAATGGCACTGTCCGGCGGCGCACTCCATCGTCTTGTAAAACGTCCGCGTCCTGCGGACTGATATTCTGCCACAAACAGCTCTCCGTGTCCTGCGCCTTCTTCCCTCCAGGCACGTTTTCCCCAGAGGTTGGTGGAATCTGTTTCTCTTGCAAAATGGACGGTTTTGCCCGCCCATTTTGTATGTGTTGCCTGTGAAATTATTTCTTCATTAAATAAATCTGACATTATTTCTCCGGCTCTCCTAATGTTGCAACGATCACAGCCTTAATGGTGTGCATACGGTTCTCAGCTTCGTCGAATACCTTGGACTGCGGAGACTCGAATACTTCGTCTGTAACCTCCATATCTGTAAGGTTGAAACGCTCGCCCATCTCTTTTCCGATCTTTGTCTTAAGATCATGGAATGCCGGCAGACAGTGAAGGAAGATCGCCTTTTCACCGGCGTTCTCCATTACATGTCTGGTAACCTTGTATGGTGTCAGGTCGTGGATACGCTCTGTCCATACTTCGTCAGGCTCGCCCATGGATACCCATACATCTGTGTAGATGATGTCCGCATCTTTTGTTCCTACCTCCACATCCTCTGTGAGAGTGATGGTGGAACCTGCCTCTTCTGCCCACTGCTGACACTGTGCTACAAGCTCATCATTCGGGAAATATTTCTTATTGGTGCAGGCTACGAAATCAAGACCAAGCTTGGAGCATACAACCATCAGGGAGTTACCCATGTTGTAACGGGCATCGCCCATGTATACAAGCTTCAGGCCTTTCAGTTTGCCGAAATGTTCACGTACTGTCAGCATATCTGCAAGCATCTGTGTCGGATGATACTCGTTTGTCAGGCCATTCCATACCGGTACACCTGCATGCTTCGCAAGCTCCTCAACAATATCCTGACCGAAGCCACGGTACTCGATTCCCTCATACATTCTTCCGAGAACTCTTGCAGTATCTGCAATGCTCTCCTTCTTTCCGATCTGGGAGCCTGTGGGATCCAGATAGGTAGAACCCATTCCCAGATCATGAGCTGCCACTTCGAAGGAACAGCGTGTTCTTGTGCTTGTTTTTTCAAAGATCAGGGCAATATTCTTACCTCTGTAATACTCATGAAGCTCTCCTGCTTTTTTCTTTGCCTTCAGATCTGCTGCAAGGTCGATCATGTAAGTGATCTCTTCCGGTGTAAAATCTTTCAGTGTCAGGAAATTTCTTCCTTTAAGATTCATAATATGTCCTCCTCATGGCTGCAGATTTATTTCTGCTCTGCCGGTTTATCTGTCATGATTTCCTTCAGGGATGTTGCCAGCCCTGCGATGCCCTGTATCTCGGACGGAATGATGATCTTCGTTGCCTTGCCGTCAGCAACCTTTGTAAGAGCCTCCAGGCTCTTCAGAGTAAGAACAGATTCATCTGCTCCTGCTTCCTTGATCATACGAAGTCCTTCTGCAGTTGCCTGCTGTACTTTAAGGACTGCCTGTGCCTGTCCTTCAGCCTCTTTGATCATACGCTCCTTCTGAGCCTCCGCATGAAGGATCGCCGCCTGCTTCTCAGCCTCCGCATCCAGGATAGCGGACTGTTTTTTACCCTCTGCAACAAGGATGGTGGAACGTTTCTCTCCTTCTGCTTTCAGAATGGCTTCTCGTCTCTCACGCTCAGCCTTCATCTGTTTCTCCATGGCATCCTGGATGGCTGCCGGAGGAATGATGTTCTTAAGCTCCACACGGTTAACCTTGATTCCCCATGGATCTGTAGCCACATCAAGGGAAGCACGCATCTTGGTATTGATAACCTCTCGGGATGTCAGTGTCTCATCCAGCTCCATATCACCGATGATGTTACGAAGTGTTGTAGCAGAAAGATTCTCGATAGCCATGATCGGATTCTCAACGCCATATGCGTAAAGCTTCGGATCTGTGATCTGGAAAAATACAACCGTATCGATCTGCATGGTTACATTATCTTTGGTAATTACCGGCTGCGGTGGAAAATCCACAACCTGTTCTTTCAGGTTTACTCTTCTTGCAACACGCTCAATGAACGGAACCTTGAAATGGATTCCTGTACTCCAGGTAGCCTTGTAAGCGCCAAGACGTTCCAGTACCACTGCATAGGCCTGCGGTACAATGCGGATACAGGATGCAAGTACCCACAGCACAAGAACGATGACTACAAGCAAAACAACAACTCCACCCATAATTTAGCCCTCCTTGCTAATTTCTTTTACGATCAGCTTCACTCCGCGGATCTCTTCGATCTCAACCACTGCACCTGTTGGAATTTCTTCCCCGTCATCTGCGGTCCGTGCAGTCCACTCGATGTCATTGATCCTCACCTGCCCGGTCTGGGCCAGGTTGTTGACCGGCTGTATCACTACGGCTCTTTTTCCCAGAAGACTCTCTGCATTGGTCTTTTCCACGCCCTTGTTCATGTAGCGGACCGCCAGAGGTCTGGTAAAGATCAGAAGCACCACGGAAACTCCGAAAAATAAAAGGAGCTGTACAACAATTCCCCCACCAAGCCACGAGGCAATGCACGCCACAAGAGCACCGCCTGCAAACCAGACAGTGGTAAGTCCTACCGTGATTGCTTCAATTACCAGTAAAATTGCCAGTATTCCAAGCCAGGCCAAAGGTGTCATAAAACCCCTCCTCTCTTATTCTCTTCTCTGTCTTGCAGCTTCGTACATCAGGATTCCTGATGCCATGGCAGCATTCAGCGATTCTACCTTTCCGCACATGGGAATGCGGATCAGACAGTCTGCTGCCTCCGCCGCCTGATCAGTCAGGCCCTTTCCCTCGTTTCCGATGAAAAATGCGGTACCACCCTTATAGGATTCCTGATCATAGGAATTCTCACCCTTCAGATGAGCTGCAAAACTGCGGATTCCCTTTTCTTTCAGCTTCTTTTCTAATGATACCACATCTTCCACGTATAGAAAAGGCATTCTGTAAATAGAGCCCATGGTAGAACGGATCACCTTGGGATTTGTGATATCCACGCAGGTTTTTGTGAGGAAAACTCCGCTTACGCCGGCGCCCTCACCGGTCCTGAGAATGGTTCCCGCATTTCCCGGATCCTGAAGATCCTCCAGAACCATGACCAGAGGATTTTTTCCCGCCAGTACCTCCTCCTCGCTCCAGGAAGGCAGCTTCAGAACTGTCAGGATCCCCTGGGGAGTCTTGGTATCACACATCTGACGGAATACGGAATCCTTCACGATCTCACAGGGATATTTTTCTGCCTGAGACATCAGCTCTCCATCCTGGGAAACGGTCTCGGAGACAAACACCTGGGAAACCCAGCTTTCCGGTGCTTCCAGAAACATTTTCCGGCCTTCTGCCACAAAAAGTCCCTGCTCTCTTCTGGCTTTTGCCTTCTGGTTCAGCTGCATGACATTTTTTATTTTTGCATTTGATACACTGGTTATCATACTTTTATTTCTCTCCTTCCGGCAATCCGTATTCGGTTAACGTAATTCCTCACGACTTGCATTCAGATCCTTGTTTTTTCCGATGGCGATTATGGAACAGTTGTCCGGAAGCGGTTCGGAAGGATCCAGATCTACCGTGACATTTTCACCCTGCTTGATGCCAATGATATTAATGTGAAAACGCTCCCGTACATTCAGATCTGCCAGATTTTTTCCACTCCAGGATACCGGCATGGAAAACTCCGCCATACTGAACTCCGCTGAAAGCTCAAACACATCCAGATACCCGCCGGACATAAGATTTCTGGCAACTCGCAGTCCCATGGACTGTTCCGGATAAATGATCTTATCTGCACCAATTTTGTCAAGTATACGTCCATGAAGAGAATTCATACTTTTTGCAACTACAAAGGGCACTCCCAGATCCTTAGCCTGCATGGTCGCGGAAATACTGGCTTCCAGATTTTCGGCAACTGCGATAATGGCTACATCCACATTCTGAACTCCCAGAGCCTTCAGGATTCCCGGTTCACGGACATCTGCTTTTACCGCATAGGTTACTTTTTCGGAAATCTCTTCGATATTTTCTTCTTTGTCATCAATGGCAAGGACATCACAGTCTGACTCTGCCAGCGTCACCGCCAGAGTCATTCCAAACTGTCCAAGCCCGATCACGGCAAAAGATTTGTTTTTCATTCTATTCTCCTGTTTAACCGATCATGATATCTTCTTCACCGAGATGCGTTGTGCTTCCCGGCCTGTTGCGTACACGCATCACAACTGCTGTTCCAAGTGTCAGCGGTCCGATACGTCCCAGATACATGGTAAGGATCACGATCCACTTGCCTGCCACATTCAGCTGAGGTGTCAGTCCTCTGGAAAGTCCTACTGTAGCCCCCGCAGAAGTGATCTCATATAAAACATCTGCCAAATCCACTCCCGGCATTACTGCGGACAAAAGCACCGTCATGGTAAAAAGGATCAGCACACTGGTTCCTGCAACAACCATGGCAGAACGGAGATAGCTCTCACGGATCCTGCGGCCGTATACCTCTACATCCTTTTTTCCCTGAAGATATGCTGCAATAGAAAGGATCAGAACCGCAATGGTAGTAGTCTTCACACCACCGGCAGTGCCCATGGGTGATCCTCCGATAAACATCCACAGTAGGGAAATGATCACGGTAGGTGTGGACAAAAGCGACTGATCCATGGTATAAAATCCCGCCGTACGTGTTGTCACTGACTGGAAAAAGGATGCCATGAGCTTTGTTCCCAGTGGTGCCCCCTTCAGCGTGGAAGGGTTTCCGGATTCAAAGATAAATACCAGAAATGCTCCTGAAAATACCAGGATCCCGGTCATCGTAAGGACCAGCTTGCTCTGAAGCCGCAGTACACGAAAAACTCTGGATGGGGAGAGCTCTTTTCTCAGAACCTTGCGGAATTTATCCCACAGATCCCACCAGACGATAAATCCAAGACCTGACACAATGATCAGGCCAATCGTAGTGATATTGACCAGCGGATTGCTCACATATACCGAAAGGCTTGTTTCCCCGAAAAGATCGATCCCTGCGTTGCAGAATGCAGATACCGCCAGAAATATGGCATGCACCAGACCTTTTTTTATTCCAAATTCCGGTACAAAGCAAAACGCATACAGGACCGCACCGATTCCTTCTGCAAGAAACACGCATTTCACCACACTGCGGACTACAGCCACGACTCCACCCATTTCATCCAGGTTGTAGGATTCCTTGATGATCCGCCGGTTTTTCAGGGAAATTTTCCGCCGGAGGCTGATGAATATCATATTCGCCAGTGCGATCAGTCCGATCCCGCCGATCTGTATCAGGCACAGGATAACCGCTTTTCCAATGGGGCTCCACTGGACTGCCATAACAACTGTGGAAAGTCCTGTTACACATACGCTGGTCGCCGCTGTAAAAACAGCATCCGGGAAGGTAACAGCCTGCCCGGGTGCACTGCAGAACGGCATCCACAAAATAAGTCCACCTACAAAAATCACCCCCGCAAAGCCGAGGGCAATTATTTGTGACGTATTCAGTTTATGCAATCCGTCTGAAACTTTTTTTAAGTTCATAAATATCTTTATTTTCTGTAATTATGAGAAAGAGAATTGCAGACCTCCCACATGTAGGAATCTACATTCTTCTGCATTGCAAGAGCCTCATTGATGTCGAAATCGACAAACTCACCATGACGGTATCCAACCACACGGCTGCGTTTTCCGGCAACAAGAAGATCTACTGCAAGAGCACCCATCATGGACGCATATACACGGTCCTTACATGTAGGGCTTCCACCACGCTGCATGTGACCAAGGATCGTTGCACGTGTCTCGATACCTGTTGCAGCCTCGATACGCTTCGCCATAGCCTCTGAATGGCCGATACCCTCAGCATTTACGATGATATGGTGTTTCTTGCCTTTCTTACGGCTCTCTACGATATTGTCAATAAGCTTCTGCTCGTCGTAATCATATTTCTCCGGGATCAGGATATCCTCAGCACCATTTGCGATGCCGCACCATACTGCAAGGTATCCGGCGTTACGTCCCATAACCTCGATGATACTGCATCTCTCATGGGATGTGGACGTATCACGTACCTTGTCAATAGCTTCCATAGCTGTATTTACAGCAGTATCAAAACCGATGGTGTACTCGGTACATGCGATATCAAGGTCAATAGTTCCCGGCAGGCCAATGGTGTTGATTCCAAGGTTCGCAAGCTTCTGCGCACCTGCGAAGGAACCGTCTCCACCGATAACAACAAGGCCGTCGATCCCATGCTTTCTGCAGATCTCTGCAGCCTGCTGCTGTCCTTCCTCTGTTCTCATCTCTGCACATCTGGCAGTATAAAGAATTGTTCCGCCTCGCTCAATCGTATCGGAAACGTCCTTTGCTGTCATATCTCTGATCTCTTCATTTAAGAGACCGCTGTATCCTTTATAGATTCCCTTTACGTTCAGTCCGCTGCTTAATCCTCTTCTGACAACAGCACGGATTGCAGCATTCATTCCAGGTGCGTCACCGCCACTGGTCAAAACGCCGATCGTTTTGATTTTGTTCTCTGCCATATTGTTATCCTCCATCTTATGAAACAACCTATTGTAATACACATATTCGGGTATAGTTTATAGCATTTTTATAAGTTTTTCAATACTCTCTCCACAATTTTAACATTGGAACTTCCATATTTTTCACACATGCGTTCCAGCCAGGAGTCCTCGATATGGACCTGATAAGCAGGGGGAAGTTTCTTCATTGCCTTGACATCTTTGAGATAAATAACCACCGTGCTGTTTCCTCTGGATTCCATCAGATCGTCTACCAGACCGGTTTCGGCTTTTGCGTACTCTTCCCGGCTTTCAAACTGGAGCCACAGTTCTCTTGGCATATCATCAAAAAGACGGACCTTTTCCAGGATCAGCTTACTGGCTTTGTCGTCTTCTGCGGATACTCTTCCCTGAATAAAGAGCCGGGCATCTTCATTCAGGAACATCTGGCATTTTTCGTAATCACGTGGAAATACCACAACCTCCACGGTGCCTACCAGATCCTCCACTGTAAGAAACGCCATTACCTTATTATTCTTTGTATATTTTATGGTTTTATCCGTGATCATTCCGCCCACGATCACTTTCTGATTATCGTAAACCTCCGGTATCCCTGTTTCATCATCCGGCTGAAAATCAGAAGTTTTTGCAGAGATCATTTTTTCCATCATATTCCGGTAACGCTCCAGCGGATGACCGCTGAGATAGATGCCGAGCACTTCCTTCTCAAAGGTCAGTATCGTCTCCTTCGGATATTCTGCTGCCTGCGGCATACGGATCTCAAATTCCTTTTTATCTTCTTCAGGCGCAATATCAAAAAGACTCAGCTGTCCCGCCATGGTATGCTTCTTATCCTGGTTGATACTGTCTATGATCTGCGTATAAACCGTCATTTTCTGATTCCGGTTTCCCTCCAGGCAATCCAGCGCTCCGGCCTTGATCAGATTTTCCACAACCCTCTTGTTGATCTGGTCGATATTTCGCTCAATAAATGTTTTCAGGGAGGTATATTCTCCGTGCTCCTCACGCTCCCGCACGATCCCCTCGATTACCGGACGGCCGATGCTCTTGATAGCAGAAAGTGCATAACGAATGGCACCATTGTCAACAGAAAAGCCATAAACACCGTGATTGATATCCGGCGGAAGGATCCGGATCCCCATCTGGCGGCATACAGAAATATACTCGGCAACCTTGTTTGGCATTTCCACAACGGATGTCATCAGTGCAGCCATAAACTCTACCGGATAGTAATATTTGAGATATGCCGTCTGATAGGAGACCACCGCATAAGCGGCAGCGTGAGACTTATTGAAGGCATACTTTGCAAAATCTGTCATCTCATCGTAGATCTTGTTTGCGATCTCCTCGGAAATACCGTTGGCGATACATCCCGGTACTCCCTCTTCGGCATTTCCGTAAACGAAATTCTGGCGTTCTTTTGCCATAACAGAAGCTTTTTTCTTGGACATGGCACGGCGTACCAGGTCACTTCGTCCAAGGGTATAGCCTGCAAGCTCACGGACGATCTGCATAACCTGCTCCTGGTATACGATACAGCCATAGGTCGGCTTCAGGATCGGCTCCATCTGCGGACAATCATAACGGATGGTATCCGGACGGTTTTTTCCGCGGATGTACTGCGGAATGAAATCCATGGGGCCCGGACGGTAAAGCGAAATTCCCGCGATCACGTCCTCAAGACTCTGCGGCTTCAGCTCCTTCATGAAGCTTTTCATTCCGGCGCTCTCCAGCTGGAACACGCCGTCAGTACGTCCTGTTCCGAGAGAATCCAGTACCTTTTTATCGTTGTAGTCGATCTCTTGCATATCCAGAAGCATACCGGTACTTTTTTCCACCATTTTCACAGCATTCTGAATAACCGTCAGGGTACGGAGGCCCAGGAAATCCATTTTCAGAAGTCCCAGCTCTTCCAGTGTTGTCATGGTAAACTGCGTGACAATGGAACCATCCTGTGCTCTGGAAAGGGGTACGTATTCCGATACATCCTTCTGGCTGATCACAACACCTGCCGCATGCATGGAGGTATGCCTCGGAAGCCCCTCCAGACGTTTTGCCAGATCGATCAGACGATGGATATCGTCCTGTTCCTCGTAAGCCTTGCGAAGCTCCGGATTCATTCCCAGTGCCTTGTCAATGGTGATATTCAGCTCCTGTGGGATCATCTTGGCAATAGTGTCCACCTGGGCATAAGGCATATCCAGAACACGGCCCACATCACGGATGACACCGCGGGCTGCCAGCGTACCGAAGGTAACGATCTGAACCACGCAGTCATCACCATATTTTCTTCTTACATAATCAATAACCTCCTGTCTCCGTTCGAAGCAGAAATCCACATCGATATCCGGCATGGATACTCGCTCCGGATTCAGGAAACGTTCAAAGAGCAGATCATACCGGATCGGGTCCAGCTGGGTGATCCCAAGTGTATAGGCAACCAGGCTTCCTGCGGCAGAACCTCGTCCCGGACCAACCATGATATCGTTGTCCCTGGCATATTTGATAAAATCCCATACGATGAGAAAGTAATCTACATATCCCATATTTTTGATAGTAGACAGCTCATAATCCAGGCGCTTTTTCAGCTCCTCTGTTACCGGATGATAACGCTGCTCAAGTCCCTCATAGCAAAGCTTGTTCAGATATTCCCATGAGGTAAGTCCGTCCGGCACATCATATTTCGGCAGCTTGGTCACACCAAATTCAATCTCCACATGACATCTCTCCGCGATCTTATGCGTGTTTTCCAGCGCTTCCAGCGCATATGGAAAAAGCCTCGCCATCTCTTCCGGCGATTTCACATAATACTGGCCGCCCTCATAGCGCATTCTGTTCTCATCGCTGAGCTTTTTCTGAGTCTGCAGACAAAGAAGAACATCATGTGGTTCCGCATCCTCTGCCATAGTGTAATGCACATCATTGGTGGCAACCAGATCGATCCCCGTCTCTCTGTGCATACGGAGAAGCTGCTGATTTACTGTCTGCTGCTCCGGAATCCCATGATCCTGAAGCTCCAGAAAGAAATTTCCTTTTCCGAAAATATCCTGATAACGTAATGCCACGATCTTGGCATCCTCATACATTCCACGTGCAAGATATCTGGCGACCTCTCCTGCCAGGCAGGCACTTAAGGCAATGATACCCTCGTGATATTTTTCCAGAAGCTCCAGATCCACACGTGGCTTGTAATAAAACCCTTCCACAAATGCCTTGGATACAATTTTCATCAGGTTGCTGTATCCCTGATTATTCTCAGCCAGCAGGACCAGATGATAATAACGGTCATCCCCACTTCCCACTTCTCTGTCAAAACGGGAGCCCGGAGCCACATAAACCTCACATCCGAGGATCGGATTGATCCCGGCTTCTCTTGCAGCCCTGTAAAAATCAATGACACCATACATAACGCCATGATCGGTGATCGCCGCACTGTCCATACCCAGTTCTTTTACTCTGGCTACATATTCTTTGATCTTATTGGAGCCATCCAGAAGGCTGTATTCTGTATGGACATGTAAATGTGTAAACTCCAAATTTATTCTCCTTATCGTAAAAAACAGGGCTCCGGATCCTCCCCGCTCTGCACTTTTCTCTGAACGTGCCGGAGCGTGTCTGATCCGGAGCCGGTCAACACCTTGTTATTTTTTAATGTAGATTCTCTTGTCACGGATCTCTACTTTTCCTTCCTTCATCAGATGACCGACTGCACGCTTGAATGCGTTCTTACTGAGGCCAAACTCTCTCTTGATGACTTCCGGTGAGGCATGATCATCAAATGGCAGCACCCCTGCAAATTCCTCGATCACGCTGAATACGCTCTCTGCATCCTCATTGATCTGGATGTAAGCCTTCTGGCGGTCACTGACATTCATCTTGCCATCCTCTTTCACCTCTGTGACACGAAGATCAAGAATAGCTCCCGGTCTGTACTTGCCTGTTGCCTCCCGTGCCGGGATCAGAGCGGAATATTTATCATCTACCGCAACAAAAACGCCAAAATTCCCGCTGATCTCATAGACACGCCCCTTTACCAAATCTCCCGGTACATAAGGAGTTCTGGTGGAAAGATAATGATACACCTTCATGGTTGCACAGAGTCTGCTGCTCTTATCCACATAAAGAGCTACCAGACACTCCTCGCCTTCACGGACCCGGTTGGTCTGCTCATGATACGGAAGAAGAAGATCCTTCTCCAGTCCCCAGTCAAGAAAAGCACCGATCCTGGTGACCTGTTTTACCTTAAGGACTGCTGTCTGTCCCACCTGAAGCATCGGCTCACGGGTCGTTGCGATCAGTCTGTCCTGGGAATCCTTATAGATGAATACTTCGATCTCATCACCTGCTTTGGTTCCTTCCGGTACCTGTTTGGACGGAAGAAGCACACGCTCGGTCTGAGGTGCGTTTCGGTCCTCTCCAAGATATATTCCGAAATCCACGGTTTTTACAACCAGTAATTTCTGTTTTTTACCTAATTCTATCATTCTTACTCCTGTTCCTTAAAACTATATATGATCATTTACTATTTGCTGTCTGTCCTGCATTATAACATAAGAGAATTATTATAGAAAGCACAAAAAAGGCAGCTTCGGAAATTTCTTTCCGTCACTGCCTTTTATTTGCGATTCATGGGGGAACCTGCCCCCACATTGGGTTAGTCTGTTATTCTGTTGGCTTCTCAACCGGCATCGGATTCATCATTTTAATGACAAAAAGTACGATCAGCATCAGCACGATTCCCACCGGAAGAGCGATCCATGCTGTTTTTACAAAACCTGCAACAATATAAGTTACAAAGGATACTGCCGCAGCCAGGATCGCATACGGAAGCTGTGTGGAAACGTGAGTCACATGATCACACTGTGCTCCTGCGGAAGCCATGATCGTTGTATCGGAGATCGGTGAGCAGTGGTCTCCGCAAACTGCACCTGCCATGCAGGCAGACATGGAAATGATCATCATCTCAGGACTGGATTTCTCAAATACCGCAACAACGATCGGGATCAGGATACCAAAGGTTCCCCAGGAAGTACCTGTAGCAAATGCAAGTCCACATCCAACCAGGAAAATAATGGCCGGAAGGATAACTTCAATACCACCGGCAACAGAACGCATTGCTTCTTCTACGAATACCGCTGCACCAAGTGAGTCTGTCATAGCCTTCAGTGTCCATGCAAAGGTCAGGATCATGATCGCCGGTACCATAGCCTTGAAGCCTTCCGGGATGCATCCCATACAGTCTCTGAAATTGATCACACGGCGGATCATATAGAAAATAATGGCAAATACCAGACCAAAAGCACTTCCCATTGCAAGGCCTGTAGAGGCATCACTCTGTGAAAATGCGGTAACAAAATCTGTTCCGCTGAAAAATCCTCCTGTGTAGATCATACTGATGACACAGCAGATAACAAGCACAACGATCGGGATCACAAGATCGATCACCTTTCCTCTCGGATTCGGTGTCTCATCATCCGTTGCATTCTCATACGGTCTTGCAGATGTTGTATAAAGATCTCCGTTCAGCGCATTGATCTCATGTGTTCTCATGGCACCAAACTCGGTTTTCATCAGTACCATGCCAACCATCATTACAATAGTAAGGATCGCGTAAAAGTTATACGGGATGGTTCTTACAAAAATCGCAAGTCCATCCTGTCCCTCTACGAATCCGCTGACTGCTGCCGCCCAGGATGAGATTGGTGCGATGATACATACCGGAGCGGCTGTCGCATCGATCAGATATGCAAATTTTGCTCTGGATACGTGATGTCTGTCTGTTACCGGACGCATAACGCTTCCTACTGTCAGGCAGTTAAAATAATCGTCAATAAAGATCAGGACTCCAAGGATGATCGCCGCAAGCTCTGCACCCACACGTGTGTGGATCTTTTTGCTGGCCCATCGTCCGAATGCGGCGGAGCCGCCGGCCTTGTTCATCATACATACCACAGATCCCAGGATAACAAGGAAAATCAGGATTCCTACGTTATAGCTGTCAGAAAGAACCTTGATGATTCCTCCCTCAAAAATCTGTGTTACGGTTCCCTCGAATTTAAAACCGGAATAAAGCAGTGCTCCTACTACAATTCCCACAAACAGAGAACTGTATACTTCTTTCGTGATCAGCGCAAGGATGATCGCTACAAGAGGTGGAAGCAGTGCCCAGATCGTTGCATACAGAGCAGGCTGGTAAGTCTCCTCCGCATCCGCAGCCAGCACAGTCAGAGGACTTGCCAGTGCGCCCATGAATATCATTGCCATAACAGACAATGCTGTTCCTGCTTTTTTACTCATTTTTCTCCTCCCTTTTTCGGGGACAAAAAAACGGAGGCTGTCTCTTCTTAAGAACACCTCCGGTTAAATAATCCTTATTTAACTTATAGCCTGTCAGAAAATCTCCATTCAGCATATTAAATGCAGATTTCCCGAAGTGCTACCGATAGCGCTCCACATCCGTGACAGTACAACGCATATTCTACGTTATCCCAGCACCCTGTCATCTGGCCTTCCAGAGCACTTCGGCAGATTTTCCTTTCTTTATGAACAGCCTGCCAGGGCCTTGCATCCATAAATACTGATAAAATCCGCGCCTCTATCTTCTTATCCGTGACCGTTTGCCCTCTGCAGGGCTTCCCGGCCGTCTTTTTTTCTTTATACTGTAGCAGTTTCCGACATAAATATCAAGTAGTTTACACAGATTCCTGCCAGTCAGACCAATATTGTGCTACTTTTCACTCCGTTCTCAGCGGAATATTACCAGTGAACTATAATCCAATATTGCCTTATTTACTGCTCGTTCAGAAGCCACTTCACATCCACTCCCAGTACCTTGGCAAACACCCGCAGTTCATAATCTGCTACAAAACGTTCTCCTCCTTCGATCCGGCTGATACTGTCACGCTCCAGCATCACTCCTTCCACCTGCATTTTTGCGGCCAACGCAGATTGCGACATCCGTTTCATATTCCTCATCTGGCGTATTTTTTCTCCGGAAACATTCTTTTTTCCTTGATAAGTGTATATTTTCATCCTGCCACCTATTTTAATAAATGTGTTAATGTTCTGCATTTTTCTTGACATTAGCACATATTTCGGCGGCATCTGTGTTAAAGGTCAGCAAATCTGACATTTTCTGCATTTTTCGACAAAAATGCCGCGGTACTGTTCCGCGGCATTTCCACTCAGGCGGATATTGACGATCCACCATCGGGTCAAACTGTTTTTTCTTCTAATCAGTCTTCCAGATCTACCTGACCATAATACGCATTTGCACCATGTTTTCTGTAGTAATGCTTATCCTGAAGCTCCTGCGGTGCCGGTTTTACATCCGGATTGATCAGCTCGCAGCGAGATGCCATCTTGGCAACCTCCTCAAGAACAACTGCGTTATGAACTGCCTCATGAGCATCCTTACCCCAGGTAAAAGGTCCGTGGTTCTTGCACAGCACGGCCGGTACTGCTTCATAATCTTTGTTTTTAAAATAATCAGCAATAAGAACTCCTGTGTTCTTCTCATATGCCTCTTCGATCTCTCTTTTGGTCAGATTACGCACACATGGTACTTCTCCGTAAATGTAATCTGCATGTGTGGTTCCATAACACGGGATCGATCTGCCTGCCTGTGCCCAGCTTGTTGCCCAGGATGAGTGGGTATGTACGATACCGCCGATATTCGGAAACGCTCTGTAAAGAACTGCATGTGTCGGTGTATCAGAGGATGGATTGTATCTTCCTTCTACTTTATTTCCATCAATATCTACCACTACCATGTCTTCCGGTGTCAGCTTGTCATAATCCACACCACTTGGCTTGATCACAAAAAGTCCCTGCTCCCTGTCGATCCCGCTGACATTTCCCCATGTAAAAGTAACAAGACCATATTTTGGCAGATCCATATTTGCTCTGTAAACTTCTTCTTTTAATTTTTCAAGCATAGCGCGCCCTCCTTTTACGGTATAGTACTAATAATCTCTACCGCTTGTATTTATTTTGTAAACTCAACTACTGCGTAAGGTTCTTTATCCTCTGCGTTGAGAACTACAGTTTCTTTATTTTCTGTCATATATACTTCCGGAATGATAACATTATCCAGTACTGCCTGACGTTTATATTCAGCACGAAGCTGACCGACTTTAAATTCCTCAGGCAGATGATCCGCTGCCATCCGGATATACTGACAATTGTTCACATGATGATTGGTATCCAGATGATGCTTCTGTACGGAAAAAGCATTCTGCACTTCCCGTTCCTTCGGAAGCGCGATCTTTCTTGGTGCATAATCCATCTCTATTTTTTCGCCCAGATCATAGGGATCTGTATCTGTCGGTGTCAGCTTTTCCGGAATACCGGTTTCTGTATTGATAAAGGACCAGTAGGAATTGGCCCATGCCAGCTTCTCACCCTCCATTGTCTCAAGAATAAAATTACGCATTCCGATAAATCCACGGAATCCATAAGGAATTGTTGTTACTTTTATATTTTCACCAAGCTTTGGATACCGCTTCGTGATCACCTGCCATGCAGAAAGTACCCAGGCTCTTTTCTGTTCCTTTAATACTTCCATACCGACTCCTGTCTGCTCGGATTCAAAGGTACAGCAATCCTGAAAATAATCCAGAACTCCCGGCAACGTCAGGCAGCCATCTTCTCCGATCTCACTGAATCTTACTCGACTCTCAAAACTGTAACTCATTCATGCCTCCTGTCATACTGTCTATACTTTATTGTAACACTTGGCAGAAAGAAACGCACTTGTTTTTTTGGCGCAGCGGATTGCGAATATTATCAGTGAACAGCAACTTGCAAATATCTTCTTATTTTTGAGCACAAAAAAAGTACCTCTCAACCGAGGTACTTAAGAAGCAGGGCTACAAGGATTCGAACCTTGAACTGACGGAGTCAGAGTCCGTTGCCTTACCGTTTGGCGATAGCCCTATGTGTTTTATTTTTTGCTTGCCTTATCGCTTGCGACGGATGTTATTATATAACAGCTTTTTTGAAATTGCAACCCCTTTTTTTAATTTTTTTTATTTTTTTTCAAAATTTCTCAAACTGCTGTTAAAACTCCCTATTATATGCGGGATTACGCAGTAAAAAAAATTTTACAATCCACTCCTTTGTGTTATAATAAGCCGTATAATAAAAAGAGCGGAAACAACCGTGTATTTCCCTCCGGTCACAATATCCGGAGGCATCCAAAGGAGAACGCTATGCGAGCAAATAACCTTACTCTGCTCACGGACCTCTATGAGCTTACCATGATGCAGGGATATTTCAAAAACCCTACCAACCAGACCGTTGTCTTTGATATGTTCTACCGCAACAATCCATGCGATGGCGGTTTTGCCATCTGCGCAGGACTGGAGCAGATGATCGAATACATCGAAAATCTCCGTTTCTCAGAAGAAGACATTACCTATCTGAGAAGTCTTGGCATCTTTGAGGATGATTTCCTTGAGTATTTGAGCAACTTCAGATTCACCGGTGATATCTACGCAATTCCGGAGGGGACCGTGATCTTCCCGAGAGAGCCGATGGTCAAGGTTATCGCACCGATCATGGAAGCTCAGCTTGTAGAGACCGCCATCCTGAACATTATGAACCATCAGAGTCTTATTGCCACTAAGGCAGCACGTGTATGCCACGCAGCCAAGGGCGATCCCATCATGGAATTCGGTCTTCGCCGTGCCCAGGGTCCGGACGCCGGAATCTTTGGTGCCAGAGCGGCAGTGATCGGCGGGTGTGCCGGTACTTCCAACGTACTGACCGGCCAGATGTTTAACGTTCCGGTTCTCGGAACACATGCTCATTCCTGGATCATGAGTTTCCCGGATGAGTACACTGCCTTTAAGACCTATGCGAGACTTTACCCGAATTCCTGTACTCTTCTGGTTGACACCTACGATGTCCTGAAATCCGGTGTTCCCAATGCGATCCGTGTATTTGAGGAGATGCGTGAGGAAGGTATCCAGCTGAAGAACTACGGAATCCGTATCGACAGCGGTGATCTTGCATATCTTTCCAAAAAAGCTTACAAGATGCTGGCTGCTGCCGGTTTCGATGATGCTACCATTTCTGCCTCCAGCGATCTTGATGAATATCTTATCGAAAGCCTGAAGGCCCAGGATGCCAAGATCAATTCCTGGGGCGTCGGAACCAAACTGATCACAGCCGATAACAATCCGGCATTCGGCGGCGTATACAAACTTGCCGCTGTAAAGGACGCTGACAGCGATACCTTCCAGCCGAAGATCAAGCTTTCCGAAAACACAGAAAAGGTTACCAACCCGGGCAACAAGACTGTATACCGTATCTACAGCAAGAAGACCGGCAAGATCAAGGCCGATCTGATCTGCCTTGCAGATGAGAAATTCGATCCGGAAGAAACTATGGTGATCTTCGACCCGGTTGACACCTGGAAAAAGACCAAGGTTCTTGGCGGAACCTACGAACTCCGTGAGCTCCTTGTTCCGGTAATTAAAGGTGGTAAGAGCGTTTACAAGTCTCCATCTGTCATGGAACTCCGCGACTACTGCAAACAGGAGCAAAACACACTGTGGGATGAATCCAGACGTTTTGTAAATCCGCAGAAGGTTTATGTAGATCTCTCCCAGTCACTCTATGACATGAAGAAGGCTCTCCTGGAAGAAATGAGTGAAAAAGAGCTCTGATAAACAGAAATAAGCATTCATAAACCCTCCTTTCTTATCATAAGCTTATGGATAAGGAAAGGGGGGTTTTTATTGCACAGAGAATTTTATACCCGGCTGATCAGCAGGGAGCATCCTCTGCCGGAAGCCTTTGTGCCGGAACATCTCATCGATATCGGACTTCCATTTGAAGCAGCACCGGGAGATCCGAGGCGGCTTCTGGAGTATCAGGCTGCAAAAGCCGCTTCCCAGCTTTTCCATGCCTGTCACAGATGTGGTCTGAACCTGTGGGCAGTTTCCGGATATCGTTCCTACCAGCGGCAGAAGGAGCTTTTTACGGGAAGTCCTTTCGTTGCAGAGCCAGGAACAAGTGAGCACCAGAGCGGACTTGCTCTGGATGTATCCTGCCCTTCCATCCATATGGAACTCTCCGAAAGGTTTTCCGCAACAGGTGAAGGTCGCTGGCTGAAAAAGAACGCTCCACTCTATGGCTTTATCCTCCGGTACCCCAAAAACAAAGAGGAGATCACCGGCATCCCTTACGAGCCATGGCACATCCGCTATGTGACCAAACCTCTGGCTTCCTGGCTCACTATCACAAATCTGACTCTGGAAGAATACCACTGCTTTCCTTCACGGTGTCCGCACCCTCCCTGATCTGCTGCTTCCGGTATCTGATATTTATATACAGCTCTACGGATATTTTTCCTGCTTTCTATGCACGCCCTACTGCTCCATCTGTCTGCCAAGAAAACCGGCTGCTGTGCGGACAAGTGCACGCTCCGTGTCACCCATTTCCGCTTTTTCGCTTCTGGCCAGAAGGATCACAGCCCCGATCGCATCACTGGCACACAGGACAGGCTGTATCATTTTTCGTTCAAAAGAATCACTGTCATCAACAATGATCGGGATATTTTCCCTGCTGCTCCTACTGATCAGTCTGCATTCTCTGCCGGCAATGACTGCATCCAGATCAGAACTGATCTCTTTGCCTTCCAGTTCCCGGCTTCCGCTGCCACATGCCGCCACGACCTGATCACGATCTGTAATACAGGCAGTCAGTCCGGTGGTCTGCACCAATGCTTCCGCATATTCCGCAGCAAACGTATTCAGCTCTCCAATGGGCGAATATTTTTTCAGAATGATCTGTCCTTCCCTGTCTGTAAAAATCTCCAGTGGCGTTCCTTCTTTGATCCGCAGTGTCTTTCGTATCTCTTTTGGAATCACAACCCTGCCCAGATCATCAATCCTGCGAACAATTCCCGTTGCTTTCATCTTCCTGAATTCCTCCTGTATTTTCTGTTTATCGTACGTCAATGTTATGTCAACTATTTGTTTTTCATATGGTTATTATGCGAAAAACTGGGAGAAATATGCATAAAAATCTCTTATTTATCTGTCGCAGGAGCCACATTGTCGTATGCCTGCTGCAGAAATAAATCCTGATAAAGTTTTTTTGAAAATAGGGGTTGCATTTTTGAATAATAGTGGTATAGTATTCGTATACTTGATATGTAGTTTTGAATACTACATGTTATTTTATCAATTTCTACATTGTTGTGTCATAAACTGTCACAATGATCCATCATTGATGAACCGATCATGAAGTTGTCCATATGATATAAACAGCAGATTTTTTGCAGGAGGTGTTTTTATATGAAATTTAAATTAAAAGATCCGGGAAGCGCCATAACCCACGGAATCGGCATGCTTCTTGCCGTGGCCGGAGCCACTCCGCTGATCGTGAAAGCGGCCAGAAGCGCAGATGTTCTCCACGTTTTTGCAGTAAGTGTTTTTATCCTTACCATGATTCTTCTTTACCTGGCAAGCACACTTTACCATTCCGTAAACTCCACAGCCAAGGTGAACCGCCGTCTGAAAAAAATGGATCACATGATGATCTTCGTGATGATTGCCGGCAGCTACACTCCTGTATGCTTGATCGTTCTCCACGGACGCACCGGCTATATCCTCTGTGCCCTCGTATGGACCGTTGCCATCATCGGAATGATCCTCAAAGGCTGCTGGATCAACTGCCCAAAATGGCTTTCCTCTGTGATCTACATTGGAATGGGCTGGCTGTGTGTACTTGCTTTTGTTCCGATCTTCCACAATCTGCCCCGTGCAGGCTTCGGCTGGCTCCTTGCCGGCGGCATCATCTATACCATCGGCGGTGTGATCTATGCGTTGAAGCTTCCGATCTTCAATGCGAAGCATAAGAATTTCGGCTCCCACGAAGTATTTCATGTCTTTGTGATGCTGGGAAGTGTGTGCCATTTTGTTGTAATGTATTTCTTTGTAGCCGGTATGGCGATCCACTGAGTTACTCTGTGATCAGATAGATAACAATCTCACCTTTCGGATACCGTGACATGCTCCCCCCACTTAAATCTTACGATTTTGAAGTGGGGGCTTCCTGCTCGATTACCCTTTAGGGCAAAGCTAAAACAGGCTATCC
>NZ_JAJEPT010000015.1:0-103197 GCF_020686995.1 Blautia fusiformis | reverse complement strand
CATCTCACGACTCCGTCGTTCGATGACCACCGCTGGAGTAGCCAAAAGAACAGGTGATGCAGCTTTAGCTGCGAGCCCGTGAAGAAAGCTACGGATCGGTACGCAGGTTAAAATTGATTCAAAAAAGATTAACGATCATCAATAGAACATGTATGTAGTTTTGAATATACAATCATGAAAGAGTGGCTTAAACAGCCACTTTTTTATTACCCATAAAAACTGTCCCCTAAAAAAACATAAAAATTGCCCCTTGTAATATACCCAAACAAGCGGTACTATAACATCCAAGTTATTACATTCCTACATTAATACAATCATACATTAAAGTAATAACAAAGGTAATAACGAAACGAGAGGGGAATTATTATGAACACACAGAACAACACAGTAGTTAAACTTGCAGAAACTGCGTTATTAGCAGCTTTATGTTATGTATCCTTCACATTTCTGCAGATCAAGATCCCGGTGCCGGGCGGAGACGCAACATCCATTCATATCGGAAATGCTTTCTGCGTACTTGCAGCACTGCTTCTGGGTGGCGTATATGGCGGACTTGCCGGAGCTATCGGAATGGGAATTGCAGATATCATGGACCCTGTTTATATCACAGGCGCACCGAAAACCTTTGTACTGAAATTCTGTATCGGTCTGATCGTAGGTCTTGTGGCACACAAGGTTGCAAAGATCAATGAGAGTACAGATAAAAAATATGTTTTCAAATGGAGTGTGATCGCATCTATCGCAGGACTTGCATTTAACGTAATTGCAGATCCTATCGTAGGATATTTCTACAAACAGTACATTCTGGGACAGCCACAGGAACTGGCACAGGCACTTGCAAAAATGAGTGCGGCGGCAACCTTTATCAATGCAGTTGTATCTGTAATTCTGGTAGCGATCATCTATAATGCAGTACGTCCGGTACTGATCAAAAGTCATTTGATCACAGTTACCAACAACAAAAATCAGGTTGCGTAAAACGACATACTAAAAAAATAATAGAAAACAAGAAATAACACAAGACAGCGAAATGGAAGTTAAAATCCATTTCGCTGTCTTTTTATGCGGGTATAGGATCATTTTTTATATGGTTATCCGCACATAGAAAACAAATTTCGGAACAACCAAGATCTGTTTTGACGTATCCATGGCAGTGATTGCTGCGGTACTTTCCTTCGTATTTGCGGGAAGACTGGATGGTGTAAGAGAAGGTACTGTTATTTCCGCATATTCTCCCGCACCTTCGTAGGTGTGCACCCGAAGTGCTCCTGGAACATCCGTCGAAACAGCTTATAATTGTTGAATCCATGGCGTTCCAGAATCACATGCACGGGGGCTTTCGTATTGATCAGATCTTTGTAGATAAAAGAAAGTCTGTATTCATTCTGATATTCCAGAAATGTAACCCCCATCTTTTTCTTGAAAAAACGGCAGAAATATCCAGTCTGGAGATAAGCAACACCTGCGATCTCATCCAGAGAAATAGGCCGTTTGTAATTCTCAGAAATATAATTCAGCACCAGATTCAGTCGGTCCAGATCTTTTTTCTGCCGGCTTAGATCACTTTGAAAAATTTTGACACTGAAATTGTGACACAGCTGGAATAAAAGTTCAAAGATCAGGATATTGCAGACGAGAGTCGTATGGTGGAGTAAAAAGATACAAAAAAAGCGGAGATTTATCGTTATAAAGACTATTGAAAATAAAAGAAGTTTGTAGTAAGGTAGTAGCTACAACGCTTACGAAAGGGAAGAATGTTTCAGGTGGGCAGTCTCCTTTTTGTGGAGAATTTTGGATGAAGGAAAACGAAAAACAAGGGGGAAGAATTTATGGAGAAGGTAAAAGAGAAATCTTCTTTTTTCCGAAAGTTCGTAGGAGATAAGAGGTTTTATCTGATGGTCCTGTCTATTGCAGTACCGATCATGGTACAGAACGGGATCACAAATTTTGTCAGTCTTCTGGACAATATTATGATCGGTCGTATCGGTACCGAACAGATGTCTGGAGCGGCGATCGTCAATCAGCTGATCTTTGTATATAATCTATGTATTTTCGGCGGGGTGTCCGGAGCGGGAATTTTTACAGCACAGTATTTCGGACAGAAGGATCATGAGGGTGTCCGCCAGACACTTCGTTATAAACTGTGGATGGCAGTGATTCTGACAGCGATCACCATTATACTGTTTCTGACAGCAGGGGGTTCACTGATCAGCATGTATTTAAAAGGTGACGGAACCGCACAGGAGATCAGGGATACTCTTATTTATGGGAAACAGTATTTATGGATCATGCTTCTGGGACTTCCGCCATTTATGATGGTGCAGGTCTATGCAAGTACCTTACGTGAATGCGGTGAGACCGTACTTCCAATGAAGGCCGGGATCGTGGCAGTGCTGATCAATCTGATATTTAATTATCTTCTGATCTATGGAAAATTCGGATTCCCGGAAATGGGAGTAAGAGGTGCGGCTGTTGCCACAGTGCTCTCCAGATATGTGGAAGCCTGCATTGTCTTGAGTTGGACACATAAGCATACAGAAAAGAATATTTTTGCACAGGGTCTGTATTCAACATTAAAGGTTCCGGCGAACCTGACAAAGAAGATACTTATTAAGGGAACCCCGCTGCTTCTGAATGAGACTTTATGGGCAGCCGGAGTGGCCATGCTGACACAATGTTATTCAGTCCGTGGACTGAACGTGGTTGCGGGATTAAATATTTCCAATACCATCAACAATGTATTTAATATCATATTTATCGCACTTGGAGATTCGGTAGCCATTGTTGTAGGACAGCTTCTGGGGGCAGGTAAGATGAAGGAAGCCAGAGATACGGACAACAAGATGATCGCATTTTCTGTGTTCTGCTGTACCTGCGTGGCAGCTGTGATGTTTGTAATGGCACCACTGTTTCCAAGGCTTTACAATACCAATGTTGAGGCACGTACTCTGGCGAAATATTTTATTATGCTCACAGCATTTTTCATGCCGCAGAATGCATTCTTGCATGCAACATATTTTACTTTGCGTTCCGGTGGAAAGACCATCGTTACATTTCTGTTTGACAGTGTGTTTATCTGGGTGGTAAGTGTAACGATCGCATTTACCTTAAGCCGTTTTACAGGTCTGCCTGTACTTGTGATCTACGCAATGGTCCAGGCAGCGGATATGATGAAATGTGTCATTGGATTTATCCTTGTAAAAAAAGGCGTATGGCTTCAGAATATCGTTTCATAGAATTTTTTGAAATCTTCCGGGAGGGGTGCTTCCAGGGAGATTTCTTTTTTGGCATTTTTGTCATGATGCATGGAAGCCCGGGTGTCGGAAGCAGATTCATCAATTGAAAATGGAAGTTGAAATTTAAGCTTCCATGCGTGGAGTGCAGCCCGGGAAAACGGATTCGATATGTCCGATAAACAGTACAGAGAATCACCCAGAAGAGGATGCCCGAGAGATGCCATGTGTACACGGATCTGATGGGTACGGCCGGTTTTCAAACGGAGCATTACAAGAGAAGCCGGAGCTGCTGCGTCAGGGCCGTTAGATTTCAGAACAGAATAAAGGGTTTCTGCATGTTTGCTTCCGGGAAGCGTGCCATCTGTGGATACGACCATTTTCAGACAGTTATCCGGGTCAGGTGCAAGGGGAACGGAGATCCTGTGAAAAGCTCCATCTTCATCCACAGGCATGAAACCGGAAACTGCAGCCAGATAGGTTTTCTCTGAAATCCCTTCTTCACGCTGGTTCTGTAATCTGGCGGCAGCAGTCTGGTTCCTGGCAAAGAGCAGGATACCGGAGGTTTCTTTATCCAATCGTCCGATAGACCGGACTTTGGTAGGCTCTCCTTTGGAACGGAAATAGGAAGCCACCTGGTTGGCGAGACTGTCACTGTAGTGAGAACCGGAAGGATGAGTGACAATCCCGGCAGGTTTATTTATGGCGAGGATATCCTGGTCTTCGTATATGATCGCCAACTCAGGAAGAATCTGTGACGTTGCAGCCAGTGAATGATAAATGTGAGAATTGACATCAGAACCTGCAAATTCTGAAGCTGCGGAATCAGAATATGAAATTGCGTCTGCGGAGAACTGGAAATTGTGATTGGACGAATAGACGGTAAAGGATGAAGATTCCAGCTGGGCAGAATCCACATCGTCCGCTTCCAGGCATACTATGATCTGATCCCCGGGATAAGCGGTTTCCGTTACCCGGCACTGTTGTCCGTTTTTTCGGATACCACCGGGACGGAACTTCGCCTGGCTGATCTGCTTTTTTGTAAGACCTGCCTGCGTGCGAAGAAAGCGGGAGACAGGTGCCGGAACAGCTGTTTTCGGGATATAGATAGTAAGATAGCGGTTCATTGTGAGGAATCCTCCGATTCTATTAAATTAATAAATATTTACAGGAATTTGGATGCAGGAGATTTTTACTTATGCTGATAATAAAAAACAGCAACTTGAGTCCGATCCCTCAGATGCAGTTTATCCAGAATGGAACTGAGATAATTTCGTACCGTTCCCTCACTGAGAAACAGTTCTGTGGCAATCTCCTTATTGCTGTATCCGTTGGCGATCAGCCGGATGATATCCAGCTCCCGTTCGCTGATGTTTCTGGAAGCATAATCAAATCCGTCGGAAGACTGCAGGAGTTCAGGGATTTTGGATATGATCTCTGTGCCGAATACGGTCTGTCCGGAGTAAACCGCCTGAAGAGCCGGAAGAATGCTGTTATGATCCTGCTTCAGAAGATAACCCTTTGTGCCGAGGCGGAGGGCTTTTACAATATATTCATCATCGGAAAAAGTAGTCAGAAGAAGAATCTTTGCCTCCGGAAATTCGCCCAGGATCTTTCTGGAAGCTTCCAGTCCGTCCATTCCTTTCATACGGATATCCATCAGAAGAATATCCGGAAGATACTCTCTGTACAGAGAGCAGGCTTCTTCACCATCAGAGCCGGTGGCAGTCACTTCGATATCCGGGTTTGCTTCAAGAATGGTTTTTAGTGCTCCTGCAACCAGGCAGTCGTCGTCTATGATTATAATTTTCATGTCAAAATCTCCTGTTTATGAGTTATAAAAAGTAAATTTACAGATCAGAAAAAACAGACGGATCCAATATGCCGGGAAAGTACTTTGATCAAATCAGGAAGGTTTCCGGCAAAGTGAGAAATATCTGTCTGATTCAATTAGAAACAGATTTCGGGATCGTCACAAAGATCCGAAAACCGTTCTCCTGCGTAATCTGGACCGTACCGCCCAGCGCCTTTGCACGGTCACGGATATTGGACAGTCCCATACCACCGGAAGTATTTTTGGCCTTATTGCTGTCAGATCCAGTTTGAATATCCGGAATTTCATTTTCCGGTGTCCCATTATCCTCAATGCACAATTGATAAAGTGCAGGATGCTCCCGCAGAAGAATATCCACAGAATCCGCATTACTATGCCGCATCACATTGGAAAGCCCTTCCTTTGTAATACTGATCAGACTGTATTTCACCTCTCTTGGAATCTGCCTGGACATATCATAAGTAAGATTCACCGGGCAGAAGGTGAAATCCTTTACAAGTCCTTTTATGGCATCTTCCAGATCTATCGCATCATCATGAAGATCATGTACACTGGAACGGATGCTGTTCATAGCACCGTTCAGGGATTCTTCCAGATTTCCAAGCAGAGGATCAAGAGAATCATTTTTGTTGATGGTTTTGCAGGCAGCAGTCATAAGGATAGAACGGGATAGTACATGTCCCACATTATCATGGATCTCTCTGGCAATTCTGTTTCGCTCGCGCAATGTAGCAGCATAAATCTCGTAATCCTGTTTTTCCAGAAGTGCCTTGTTTTTTTCAGAAAGAAGAAGCGTATGTTCCTCACTGTCATCCCGGATCTGATGAAAATCCTGGTAAAGAGCCTGATATTTTCCGGCATAGAGCCAGAGAAAAAATGAGAGAACGAAACCAAAAATCCCAAGCAGACAAAGAACTGCCGGAAATCTATTGATCTGAAAAACCAGAAATCCCCAAAGTGGAAGCGCAGCCACTGCCAGAGGAAAAAGCCCAGCAGATAAGGTCTGATACAGCAGCAGCGGGAAAAATAGAAGAAGATCCGAAAACCACAGGGAACATAATCCAAAGATCACATAACTTCCTGCAAGAACCGGAATGATATTTCCGGCGGGTTTCAATACTGGCAAAGAATTGTGTGAACAGGATTCTGTTTTACATACCCTGCCCAGATAAGTAATGCAGCAAAGGATCACCGCAAAAAGGAGGGCAAACACAAGAGCCTGATCTGCAGGCACATAAAAAAATGTTAAAGTACTGTATAAAAGCAATAGTATGGAATCTGTAAAATAACGCATAAAAAATATACCCTCCTTTCTCAGAATTACAGCCTTTTCCGAAAGTCAGGCAGATAACCGGCTAAAATTATCGTATCCTGTTCCGGGAGAACCCCTTTTGCTGCACAAATTTCTGAAATCAATGTGCCTTTATTATAATATACCGGTTCCTTCCCTGCAAAGAAAAATCTATCCTTCTGAAAAAGACATGACATTTGTCATTTGCAGGTGGTGACATTCAACACTTGGAGCAGACAGAAGAAAAGGATATAATGGCATCATAGAAGAAATATGAATTTCTGCGAAAAAGACATAAAAGTCCTGCTTAACGGACTGTAAAAAAGGAGGAAAACATATGCCACAGAGTATGGTCCACATAGAAAATCTGGTAAAACGATATGGTGATCTTACCGCACTGAATCATCTGGAACTGGATATCCGGGAGGGTGAGATCTTCGGATTACTTGGTCCCAACGGCTCGGGAAAGACAACGGCCATCAGCTGCCTCTTGTCACTTCTGAAATATGACAGAGGTGAAATAAAGATATTCGGAGAAGAGATGAAGCCGGACAGCTATAAGCTCAAGGAACAGATTGGGATCGTGCTTCAGAATGTAGCCGTTTTTGATGAGCTGACAGTGCAGGAAAATATCGATTATTTCTGCGGCCTTTATATACGGGACAGGAAACGGAGAAAAGAGCTGGTGGAGGATGCCATTGAATTTACAGGTCTTGAAGATTTCCGCAAAATGTACCCGAAGAAGCTTTCCGGGGGCCTTTTACGAAGATTGAACATTGCCTGCGGGATTGCCCACAAGCCAAGACTGATCATTATGGATGAGCCGACGGTAGCTGTAGATCCACAGAGCAGAAACAAGATCCTGGAAGGGATCCAGACGCTGAACCACCAGGGCTCCACCATTATCTACACATCCCATTATATGGAAGAAGTGGAGCAGATCTGTACCAGGATCGCCATCATGGATCACGGAAGAGTCATCGCTCAGGGAACAAAGGAAGAATTGAAGCAGATGATCAAAACAGGAGAGACCATCACCGTAGAAGCCATTGCCCTGGAAGAAAAAAATCTCCGGGATATCCGCACACTGGAGCATGTGTTTGATGTGCAGTATGAAAAACAGGTGCTGGTCGTGCGCTGTACCGATGCGAAGCATAACCTGATCCGTCTTCTTAATTATTTGCAAAGCCAGGATATTTCTTTTGGAAGAGTCTTTTCCGAACTGCCTACATTAAATGATGTCTTTCTGGAGATCACCGGAAAACAGCTAAGAGATTAGGAGGGATGGGAGATGTTGCATTTACTGAAATACAGTTTTCTTTCCAAGATCCGGAATTTTAACATTGTATTCTGGCCGCTGGTCTTTCCGCTTGTGCTTGGAACTTTTTTCTATTTTGCATTCGGAAATATCAATGAGGCAGATTTTCAGACGGTTCCGGTGGCAGTGGTGAAGGAAGCTTCTGCGGATACGTTTTTTATGACCTATCTGGATGAAGTGGAAAAAAGCAGTCCGGATCTTTTAAAAGCAGAAGAAATGTCGGAAAAGGAAGCGCTGGAAGCACTGCAGGATAAAAAAGTAGAAGGGATTTATTATGTGGGAAAAGAACCTTCCCTTACAGTAGCAGGAACCGGAATAGAAGAAAGTATCCTTCAGACAGTTCTCGACAGCTGTGAAAACACCAGAACGACCATCACCAATATCATGAAAAAAAATCCGCAGATGGATATGGAAACCATGAAATCCTTGTTAAGTTCCGACAGCCTGGTAAGGGAAGTCTCTCTTGGCGGCCGGACCATTGACGGAAATGTGCAGTTCTTTTACGCACTGATCGCCATGGCCTGCCTGTATGGATGCTTTATCGGATTTGGCTCTGCGATCGGGATCCAGGCCAATATCACACCTCTGGCAGCCAGAAGGTGTGTAACGCCGACCCACAAGCTGAAGCTGATCCTTACAGACCAGCTGACATCTTTTGCTCTGGGCTATGTGGACGTGATCATTCTGATCCTGTATCTCCGGTATATTCTCAATCTGGATTTTCAGGGACAGATGGGAAAAATGCTGGTGGTATCTTTTTTCGGAAGTCTCATTGGTGTATCTATGGGAATGTTTATAGGCAGCTTCGGAAAAATGCAGGAAGGCGTCAGAATCGGGCTCATGCTTGGAATCTCTATGGTAAGCAGCTTTCTTGCCGGACTGATGAACGGAAATATGAAGGATATCGTGGAAAAAAGTGTTCCGTTTGTGAACCGGATCAATCCTGCATCACTGATCTCAGATGCGTTTTACTGTATCAATGTATATGATGATATGACCAGATACTATAGAAATCTGATCACACTGGCGGTAATGTGCGTGGTGCTGGTGATGGCATCCTTTTTCATGGTCAGGAGGGAACGTTATGACAGTATTTAAAGGCTATATGAGGATCATGAAAAAAAATACAGGTCTGATCCTCCTGTATCTGGGCATTTTTTTCGGAGTGACAATGGCACTTCAGGCAGCGGCCGGTAAGGAAACTTATACCAGCTATGAAAGCGAAAAAATAAAGATCGGAGTGGTGGATAAAGACAACGGACCACTTGCAGAAGGACTGGTAAAATGGCTTGAAGGTACGCATCACGTGACCATGCTGGAGGATAACAGGGAGAAGCTTCAGGAAGAGCTTTTTTACAGAAATGTAGAATACATCGTGGTGATTCCTGAGGATTTTTATGAGAACTGTATGGTAAACGGCGAAAGTATTTCTGTGACCAAGGTGCCCGGATCTTATTCGGCATATTATGTGGATCAGCAGCTGGAGAGCTGTCTGAATACAATGCGGACATATCTGAAAGCCGGTTTTTCCCAGAAGGAAGCGGCAACAGCGATCCTGGATAAAAAAAGAGGAGAAGTCACCATGCTGGATACAGATGAAAACAGTGGTACGTCCGGATGGCTCTATTATTTCCGATATATTCCATATCTGTTTCTTGCATTACTTTGCTATGTGATGGGATATGTTCTGATGGCTTTCAAAAAAGACGATATACCAAAGAGAATGCAGGCATCTGCGATCTCTGCAAGACGACAGAGTCTGGAAGGGCTTCTGGCCATGTTTGTGATGGGTGGGGGCTTATGGGGAATCGGTATGGCTGGAGCTATCCTTATGTATGGAAAAACATTTCTCAGTTCAGAAAATTTCGGATACTATGTACTGAACACTCTGGTAATGATGGCAGTGGCACTTTCACTTTCCTATCTGATCGGTCTTTTTGTAAAAAACAGCAACATGTTAAGCGGGATCGCAAATATCCTGTCTCTTGGAATGTGCTTTCTGTGTGGTGTGTTTGTTCCCATGAATATTATGGACAGAAACGTCCTGAAGGTGTCTCAGTTTCTTCCTGTGTACTGGTATGAAAACGTAAATGAGACTCTTGGAAGTTACAGCCACCTAACAGGTGAGGCAGCTGTATCGGTGTGGAAAGGCATTGGACTGGAAGCTATGTTTGCGGTAGTTTTTGTCTGTATGATCCTGGCAGTGACCAGGTATCAGCGGCAGAAATAACAGAAAATAATAGCAGATGGCTGTTAATTATGGTAGGATATAGCTGATAAAGATGATTTGCGGAGAAAAACATGAAAAAAATACAAGTTTTAATAAAACCACAATGCAATGCAGAAATTCAAAATCAGTTTGCAACAAAATTCGGAGATCAGTGCGAATTTACATTTCAGGGCAAAGAAACTGAGGATGCGATCGCAGCAGCAGAAGTAGTGATCGGAGAGCCAGAGGAAGAAGAAATCCTGAAAGCAGAAAATCTTCGCTGGATCCAGCTGACCTGGGCCGGTGCGGACAAATATACAAAAATGAAAGCATTCCCGACAGGAGTTACATTAACCAATGCTTCCGGCGCTTTTGGAAAGATCATATCAGAATATGTGATCGGGAATATTATTGCGCTGTACCGTGAACTTCCGAACTACTGGAAGAACAAACAGAAACACCTCTGGGTACAGAATAGACCATCAGAAACCATATATGGAAAAAACATTCTCATCCTGGGAATCGGGGATATAGGAAGAAATATTGCCCATAGAATGAAAGCGTTTGAAACGCATGTGACTGGAATAAAAAGAACTGCAGTCCCGGAGCATTTGCAGCAGATGAAAGAGTTTGATGAGGTATATGATCTGACAGCGCTGGATCAGCAGCTTCAGAAAGCGGATATTGTGATCGGCTGTCTCCCGGGAACATCGGAAACAAAAGGCCTTCTGAATTACGAACGGCTGTATTCCATGAAAAAAGATGCAATTCTGGTTAATGTAGGAAGAGGAAGCCTCATTCCAACAGAAGACCTGATCAGAGTACTGGAGGAAGGCCACTTAAAAGGAGCGGTCCTGGATGTATTTGAAACAGAACCATTGCCGGAGACATCACCTCTTTGGAATATGGAAAACGTCCTTATCACTCCACACATTGCAGGACCGAGCTTCGGTGGAAACGCTGAAGTCCAGGATATGATCTGGAACATCTGCATGGAAAATATGGAACGATATCTGAATGGAAAAAATTTAAAAAATATTGTCCGGTTAAAGGATGGGTATTAAATAAAAAAGATAGTTACAAGCTCCTTCTGATAAACTGTGAAGCAGTTATCCGGTTATGAGCAAGTAGCGAAGCGGATGCTTTTATCCGCTTGACTAAAAATACATTTATGGATATTTAAGAAAGAGACAGAGTGCATAATGATAACACGCCAGAAACTGATCGATCAGATAGAAAAATACAAGCCATACAATGAGCAGGAAGAAAAAGATAAAATCCTGATCCTGAACTGGATCAGAAATAATGAGAATGCTTTTTCCAGGGAAAATGCAGTAGCCCATATGACAGCTTCTGCCTGGGTAGTAAACAGAGAACGGACGAAAGTCCTTATGGTATATCACAACATATACAATTCCTGGTCCTGGCTTGGAGGACATGCAGATGGTGAGACGGATTTACTGTCCGTTGCTGTCAGAGAAGTAAAAGAAGAGGCAGGGATTTCCAATGTTCATCCGGTGTCAGAAGAGATTTTTTCCCTGGAATCTCTGACTGTAGACGGCCATATGAAAAAAGGAAAATATGTATCCAGCCATTTGCACTTTAACCTAACATATCTCCTTGAGGCAGATTCAGAAGAGGCTGTTTCCATAAAAGCAGATGAAAACAGCGGTGTAGCCTGGTTTTCACCGGAAGAAGCATTGATGAGATCAACAGAACCGTGGTTTGTGGAACATGTTTATATTAAGCTTTTGAAGAAAATGAATCTATGTTATAATGGGATAAAGACAAAAGAGGTTTGACATTGACTGAGCAAATACGAAAATCTGACTGTAATGTAAGACAATACAGTTTTGCAGGGATCGACGGGAAGCAAGGTTAAAATAAAAGAATAAAGGACTGGATTGTATGAAAATGCAGTCTTTTTTTATTCATAAGGAATAGGTAAACTGTTAGCTGAGAAAGGGGGAAACAAACATGAAAAATTATTCAGAGGATGCGGACAGACAGTATCACATTCAGGTAGCAAAAGGAGAAGTGGGACGTTACGTTATTTTACCGGGAGATCCGAAACGCTGCAAAAAGATCGCACAGTATTTTGATGATCCGGTTTTGGTAGCAGATAACCGGGAATACGTAACATACACCGGAACACTGGACGGAGTGAAGGTAAGTGTGACATCTACCGGAATCGGCGGACCGTCCGCTTCTATCGCAATGGAAGAGCTTTATCGGTGCGGGGCTGACACATTTGTACGCATCGGAACTTGCGGTGGAATGCAGCCGGAGGTAAAAAGTGGTGATATTGTTGTTGCAACGGGCGCGATCCGCATGGAGGGCACCAGCAAAGAGTATGCACCTATTGAATTCCCGGCAGTGGCAAATCTGGAAGTGATCAATGCACTTGTGGAAGGAGCAAAGAAAGAAGGATGTGAATTCCACACAGGTGTGGTACAATGTAAGGATTCCTTTTATGGCCAGCATGAGCCGGAAACCAAGCCGGTCAGCTATGAACTGATGAATAAATGGGAAGCGTGGAAACGTCTCGGCTGTCTTGCGTCGGAGATGGAATCCGCTGCTCTTTTTATAGTGGCAAGCCATTTAAAAGTACGTGTGGGCTCCTGCTTCCTGGTGCTTGCAAATCAGGAAAGAGAAAAGCTGGGTTTGGATAATCCTGTGGTACATGATACCGATAAGGCAATCCAGGTTGCAGTACAGGCGATCCGTGAACTGATTCGTGCAGATCAGGCACAGAAAAAAGAAGAATAACGTATACATGCCTGATTCAGGAAAGGTGGGAAAATTATGGAAGAAAAACAGATCAAAGAAATGATCGATCTGGCGATCAGACAGATGGACTATTCCTATGCGCCATACTCACATTTTCATGTAGGGGCGGTACTTCTTGCAAAAAACGGTACCTATTATACCGGGTGTAACATAGAAAATGCTGCCTATACTCCAACAAACTGTGCGGAAAGAACTGCTTTTTTCAAAGCGGTCAGTGAAGGCATGAGAGACTTTCAGGCAATCTGTATCGTTGGCGGCAAGGATGGTGTTCCTACAGAGTATGCAGCACCCTGTGGAGTATGCAGACAGGTTATGATGGAGTTCTGTGATCCGGAAACCTTTCAGATCATACTGGCAGTCAGCAGAGAAAAATATGATATCTTTACGTTAAAGGAACTGTTGCCATTTGGATTTGGACCGGATAATCTGAAGAAACTGAAGTGATAAGCGCATGTGGATACGTGCAGAGATTTTCACGATATGAATGCAGTGAGAAGTAAAATATTGAAAAGTGATCGCCCGGATGTTGATATGACAGGCCGGGCGATCACTTTTTCTGCCATACAATAAAAAACGCTGAAAATCCTTAATTAAGGTTTTTCAGCGATTCTAATAGCAGGGGATGAGAGAATCGAACTCCCACCAAAGGTTTTGGAGACCCCTATCATACCATTTGACCAATCCCCTATATTAAATTGTGTTTTCATCACTGTTGCAATTATACATATAAAATATACAATTGTCAAGAGATGAGAGTGCTTTTTGTATAATAAAATATAAATAAAATTCTTCCTGTCATAAATCGGCAGAAAAGCGGAGATGGAGGGATTTGAACCCTCGCGCCGGTTGCCCGACCTACCGCATTTCGAGTGCGGACCCTTCAGCCACTTGGGTACATCTCCGGATGCAAACCTTTATTATTATATAAGGTATCCGGAGAAAGGTCAATCTTTTTTAAAACTTTTCTTTTTTGTATTATTGACGAATCTTCCAGACTATAATATGATAATGAGATAAAGTGTACAGACAGAAGTGGATGTGCAGAAATGGAGGGAATTATGAGCGATAAGAAATCAGCGATTCTCAGAGCGGCGAAGGGTCTTACTGAGAATTATGCTTCAGAAGAACTTTTTATGCCGAAGAGCGGCAGACGTCTGCCGAACCGTTCGGTGATCATTGATATAGTAAGAGATCTGAAATCTATTGTATTTCCGGGATATTTCAGTACGGATACCAGTGCTACCGTATTTCCGGAGTATTATGTGGGACACAGACTGAATGATCTTTATGACAGATTGAAGAATCAGATCGAGATCGCACTTCTTTATCACGGAGAGGAACCGGAAGAAGCAGCAGCTCATGCAGACAGAACTGCATGTGGATTTTTTGAGCAGCTTCCTGAGATCCAGAGACTGCTTCTGACAGATGTACAGGCTGGTTTTGATGGTGACCCCGCAGCCAAGAGCAAGGAAGAGATCATTTTTTCATATCCGGGATTATTTGCTATCTACGTGTATCGTCTGGCACATGTTCTTTATAAAGAAGAGATCCCATTTATCCCGCGCGTGATGTCGGAATATGCTCATGGCCGTACAGGAATCGATATCAACCCGGGAGCGACCATCGGAGAGTATTTCTTTATCGATCATGGTACCGGTGTGGTTGTAGGTGAGACTACAGAAATCGGAAATAATGTAAAACTGTATCAGGGAGTGACACTGGGAGCGCTTTCCACAAGAAAGGGACAGCAGCTTGCCAATGTAAAACGTCATCCGACGATCCGTGATAATGTAACGATCTATTCTAATTCCACAGTGCTCGGTGGTGAGACGGTTGTAGGAGAGAATACGATTATAGGTGGTAATACCTTTATCACAGAATCCATTCCTGCAAATACCAAGGTCAGTGCAAAAAGTCCGGAGCTTGTGATCAAGAAACCGAAGGCCCAGGTTTCTGCCACAAATGTATGGGAGTATTGATAAAAAATCCAATAAATAAAAAAAATAAAAAATTTCAAAAAACCTGTTGACAAATAAAACAGCATGCTATATACTAATCATCGTTGCAGCGGTCAAGCGATCGGTAATCACCGAAGCGACGATGCGCGGGTGTAGTTCAATGGTAGAACACCAGCCTTCCAAGCTGGATACGTGGGTTCGATTCCCATCACCCGCTTATGCGATAGTGGCGTAGTTGGTAACGCGCGACCTTGCCAAGGTCGAGACCGCGGGTTCGAGCCCCGTCTATCGCTCTCATCGAAGGATGAAGATTTATAATTTCATAACTGCGGGTGTAGTTCAATGGTAGAACACCAGCCTTCCAAGCTGGATACGTGGGTTCGATTCCCATCACCCGCTTGTGCGATAGTGGCGTAGTTGGTAACGCGCGACCTTGCCAAGGTCGAGACCGCGGGTTCGAGCCCCGTCTATCGCTCTTCGGAACTCTGAGGATGATCAGAGTTCTTTTTTGTTGCGAAAAAATCCTCTGCTTTATTTTTATGCAGCAGAGGATTTTTCGCGTTATGTGTTACTGCGTAGCTTATTCAGTTGTTTCACCCTGATCGATCAGAGTATAGAAGGTCAGAAGATAAAGCCCGCATAAGCCTACAAGTCCGTAGATGATCCGGGAGAGCCAGCTCATGCTTCCGAACAGGAATGCTACCAGATTAAAATTAAAGAAGCCGATCAGACCCCAGTTTATGGCACCGACCACAGCAATGGTCAGGGTGAAGTACTGCAGACATTTATTTGACATAAGTCACCATCCTTTCGTTATACAGGAAATAGTTTTTCATGGAATCGAAAAAATATACACAGGAATGAGAAAAAGAAAAACGGAAATTTCTGCCAGCCATGAAAAAATCATGAAGGAGAAATTTCCGTTTTCCTTTCATATGCAAGATAAAATGTAAATTTCCGGTTTATCGAATTTGGATCGTAAATATCCGCCAGGCGATTCCGATATCTTACTTCAGCTTCAGAATCTGAGAGGTTGTCTGTCCGCCGCTTACATTCAGAGTTTCTTTGCCCTGAAGCGTTACATCATTGGTAGTATCCTTCAGAAGAAATACCTGGCATACAGTGACGGTTTTTCCGGGATCAATGGTGCTCATGTAGTTATCTACAGCATCATCGCTGGCTTCCGGATAAGTTCCTTCCAGAACTTCTCCGTTCTGGGAAGCCTGCAGGGTGAAGTCTACAAATGCACTGGACTGGGAATCGCCGGAGTTTGTATAGTCGTAGTAGATCATCAGACAGGGATTTCCGCCGTAGTCCTTGGAAATCGCAAACTGTTTGAAACGGACGGAGAATTTGTCAGTTGTAATATCAATGGATGCACTTGTACCCTCAGCAGAGGCCGTGCTGCCTGGGGTGGAAGAATCCTCTGCAGCGGCAGAACTGCTATCTGTGCTGTCATCCGTAAGCTGGGATGATATTTCGTCTTTTACGCTTTTGAAGTTTGCGCACATAACCTTGACTGTGGTGTCATCCAGAGAAACGATCTTCCAGTCGCTGCCGATTTTGATCAGAGGATAGGTAATATCGATCTCACTGTATTTCTCATCAGCTGTGGAAGCATTTTCGGCAAGAAGTGCAGCGAGCATTTCCTGGATATCATCCTGTGTCATTTCCTTTCCGGCATAGGCTGCGACAGCAACCTTACGGGTGTATTCCTGAATAGTTGCTGCATAGATATTGGTTCCGTCAATATATTTCATGTGAACCGTTATCCTGGCAGTTCCGTTCTGGATGTCAAATTTGTTTTTGGTGATCTTGTAGGTCATTTTTTTGTTGACGGTAGTGAAGAAATCTGTGTAAGCAGAATCACGGATATCTGCATCATCCAGAGCACTGAGATCATGACTCTGGAGAAGGTTCTCCATTGTGGTAAAATCCATGTTCTGCATGCCTGTGAGAAATTCTTCTGTGGCTTCTACCGGTTTATGGCGCTGCATCATATACCAGGCGGTTCCGCCGGCTGCGGCAGCGATCAGAAGGATGATCAGACAGATCACAAGAGGCTTTTTGCTTTTTTTCTTTCTGTGGGGAGTGTCGTCTTCAAAATCATTGGAGATCAATGATCTGGAGAGCTCATCGTCATAAAAATCATTATTGTCTTCTGTATTCATTATTCCTCCTTACAATAAGTCATTCTGGTTTTCGGGTGGGTGGGTCAGAGGATATCTGTTTGCATTTGCGGGCAAACAGCATCACCCTATGTTACCGTAACGATTATATCATAGGTTTACTGTTTGAGAAACCCCCTGTGTTATGATATACTGGAAGACACAGAAAAAGTGGTTGAGTACAGGTGACAAAGCGGAATGCGAATGCCCGCTTTATGCAGCAGAAAAGGTGAGGTGAAATATATGTTACGGACAATTCAGTATTCATTTCCTTCAAAAGCAGACGGATTGGAAATTTCCTGCCTGGCAGTAGTGCCGGAGTTGGAACGTAATGAGAAATACCGTGGGATTATACAGATCGTTCACGGAATGAGTGAGTACAAGGAACGCTACATTCCTTTTATGGAATATATGGCAGAGCGAAAATATATAAGTGTGATCCATGATCACCGTGGCCATGGGAAAAGCGTACGCAGTAAAGAGGATCTTGGATATATGTACGGTGGTGGGGCGGATGCCATGCTGCAGGATATCCATACGGTGAACTGCTTGATCAAGGATCATTTCCCAGGTATTCCGCTGATCCTTTTCGGACACAGCATGGGCTCTCTGGCAGTTCGTGCCTATGCAGCGCATCATGACAGCTGTATGGATATGCTGATCGTCTGCGGCTCACCCAGCTATAATGCATTTCGGCCGGTCGGAGTAGCTCTGGCAAAGGCGGGAAAGACTGTTTTCGGGCCTAAACACAGTGCGGGTCTGATCGAGATGATGTCTTTTGGAAGCTATGCAATGCACTTTAAAAAAGAAAAAAACCGTTTTTCCTGGATCTGCTCTGATCCGCAGGTTGTGCAGGATTATTCGGATTCAGAATACTGTGGATTTACCTTTACGGATGATGCATATCTGGCACTTTTTGACCTGATGAAAAGAGCCTATGATGTGAAGCACTGGAAGTGTACAAAGCCGGAAATGCCGGTGCTGTTTATTAGTGGGGCGGAGGATCCCTGCATGGGAAATGTGAGACAGTTTGCGAAGTCTGTCCGTGCCATGCGTTGTGCAGGATACCGGGATGTCCGGGGAAAATTATATCCGGGAATGCGCCACGAGATCCTGAATGAGAAAGACAGGGAAAAGGTTTATCATGATATATTTACATATATCTGCAAAAAAGGACTTTGAACGCTCTGTGACAGAGTGATATAATAAAAATCTGAGTGCTCCTGCAGACATCTGTGAGAGGGCGCAACTACTGAGAAAACAGGAGGATTCGTAAATTATGAGAGCAAGTGGGATTTTACTTCCAGTGTCCAGTCTGCCATCGAAATATGGGATCGGATGCTTTTCTGAGGAAGCATATGAGTTTGTAGACCAGCTGGCAAGAGCAGGACAGAAATACTGGCAGATTCTTCCTCTCGGACCTACCGGATATGGAGATTCACCATACCAGTCTTTTTCTACCTTTGCGGGAAATCCGTATTTTATTGATCTGGAGGCTTTTGTAAAAGAGGGATATCTGGATAAAAGTGATTGCGAGGACTGTGACTGGGGTACAAACGAGAGCTATGTGGATTATGAGAAGATTTATAATTCCAGATTTCGGCTTTTGAGAAAAGCCTTTGAAAATTATGACTGTGAGACAGATCAGGAGTACCGGAAGTTTGTAAAAGAAAATGCTGCCTGGCTGGAAGATTACAGCCTGTATATGGCAATCAAGGACAGCCTGAATGGGATCAGCTGGATCGAATGGCCTACGGAACTCAAAAACAGAGAAAAAGCTGCATTGGCTGAAAAAAGGGAGAAGTTTGCAAAAGAAGTGGGATTTTACTGTTTTCAGCAGTTCTGCTTTTTTAAACAGTGGACAGCATTGAAAGCTTATGCAAATGCTAAGGGAGTGGAGATGATCGGAGACATCCCGATCTACGTTGCGTTTGACAGTGCGGATGCCTGGGCACAGCCGGAATTGTTCCAGTTTGATAAGGAAAATATTCCGATCGGCGTTGCCGGATGCCCGCCGGATGCTTTTTCCGCCACAGGGCAGCTCTGGGGAAATCCGCTTTATGACTGGGAATATCACAAGAAAACAGGCTATGCATGGTGGACACGCCGAATGGCAAATTGTATGAAGCTTTATGATGTGGTAAGGATCGACCATTTCAGAGGCTTTGATGAGTATTATTCCATTCCGTACGGAGATAAAACTGCGGAGTTCGGTCACTGGGAAAAGGGACCGGGAATGGATCTGTTCCGTGCGCTTGAAAAGAATCTTGGAAAGCTGGATGTGATCGCAGAGGATCTTGGTCTCCTTACAGACAGTGTGATCGAGATGGTGGAAGAATCCGGATTCCCGGGAATGAAGGTATTGCAGTTTGCTTTTGACGAGAATGAGGACAGTCCGTATCTGACGCATAGATATGAAAGGAATTGCATTGTTTACACAGGTACTCATGACAATGAGACAACAAGAGGATGGTTCCGCAATCTGAGCCAGCATGACCGAAATTTTGCCAGGGCCTATATTGGCTGTGAGGGCAAGCATGAGACTGCGGCAGTGTGGAGCATGATACGTGCGGCGATGTCCAGTGTTGCAGATCGCTGCGTGATCCCGGTACAGGATTATCTCTGCCTTGGAAATGAGGCAAGGATCAATGAACCGTCAACTCTTGGTGACAACTGGAAGTGGCGTATGAAAAAAGGCCAGCTCAATGAAACAATTATTCAGAAGATTTATAAAATGACAAAGCTTTATGGAAGACTTGTAAAAGAAGAAACGGAAGAGAAGGAAAAAACAGAAGCTGACAGGGAAAAGATATCTGACAAATAGAGAAATATAAGGATATCAGAAAGGACAGAAATACATCATGGAAGAACAGAAAAGAGAAAATAAGGAAGAGCTGCAGCAGGAAACTGCTGAGGAAAAGAATTCCGGACAGGGAAATTCTTCCACAAGAAGCAGTCTTCTGTGGATCTTTGCAGGCGGTTATCTTGTGTATACAGGATATCGTCTCTGTGCCAGTGTCATAAGCGGAGCAGAAGACTCCGGTGTGGTATTTCTGGCAGCGGGAGGTATTTTTGTTGTGATCGGAGCAGTGCTTCTGATCATGGCGATCCGTAATCTTGCAAAGGCTGGCGCACAGAAACATGAGCTGGAAGAAGCTGCTGCGAAAAAAGCGGCAGAGGAAGCTTCTCAAAATCCGGAAACCGTGGCAAAGAAAAAAATGTCAATTGCGGAGCGGGCGCATCTTGCGGAAAATCTGGATGACGCACCGGAGGAGAAAGACGAAAAATAAAACTGGATGCAGGTGAGAGTAAAATGCCTGCTGAGATATGACGATTAGTAATAGCAAAAACGGAACATCATAAGGCAAAAAAATCCTTATGTATGTTCCGTTTTTTAGATCAGGCAGATCGCAAAACAGTTATCTGCGTCTTTGTGCGTTTCTGCGCTTTTTTCGAGATTTTTTTCTGCCGGGGGTATGTAAGGTAGACCAGCAGAATGCCTGTACCAGCAAAATTCCGATCATTGCTCCGCAGCTGTCGATCCCTACATCCCTTACGGAAGGTCCGCGGGCCTCTACAAAAGACTGGTGGTATTCATCCAGTCCGGCAAATCCTACACATACAAATCCGGCAAGGAGCATCAGCCAGATTCCCCGAACTCCGTATACATAGATGGGGAAGGAAATAGATATGGCCAACAGGCAGTATTCTGTCATGTGAGCAGCCTTACGGACATAAAATTCGATACCGGCAGCTTCCTGGGAAAGCTGTTCCAGGCTTTTGCCGGAAGCTAATATTTCGTTTTTGGTTTCTACGATCTGGTAGCTGATCTTGTAGCTCAGGGCACCGGAAACATCTCCGGTCTGTGCGGAAAAAGAGTAGATCACGCACATCATCAGGATCGCAGGTGCAAAAGAAAAAGGTTTTAATAATGTAATCAGTATTTTCATGGCTCTTAATATAGCACTCCCGCATGGAAAAGTCCAGAAAAATACAGAAAAAGAACAGGGAAAAGGAAAAACAGGGAGAGAAGGTTAAATGGGATAGGAGGTTAAAGGGGAAGTGGACAGTAAGGACTGAAATGTGTTAGAATATAAAATAAATTTCAGGGGCATTTTTAAGAAAAAAAGCAGCCCGGGATCGAATAGAAGAAAATTACAGGAGGAAATCAACAAATGAGTCTTGCAGATAATATATTCATTGACATGTGCAAAGATGTCATAGAAAACGGAACCAGCACAGAAGGTGAGAAGGTACGTCCTGTGTGGGAGGATGGAACTCCGGCTTATACCATCAAGAGATTTGGTGTTGTGAACCGTTATGATCTCCGGAAGGAGTTTCCGGCACTGACTTTAAGAAAAACAGCGTTAAAGAGTGCAATGGATGAGATTCTATGGATCTGGCAGCAGAAATCTAATAATATCCATGATCTTCACAGCCACATCTGGGACAGCTGGGCAGATGAGAACGGTTCCATCGGAAAAGCCTACGGCTATCAGTTAGGTGTGAAGCATCAGTATAAAGAGGGAATGATGGATCAGGTAGACAGAGTTCTTTTTGATCTTAAGAACAATCCGTACAGCAGAAGGATCATGACCAATATTTATGTACATCAGGATCTCCATGAGATGAATCTTTACCCATGTGCCTATTCCATGACTTTCAATGTAACCAAGGAACCCGGAAAAGACAAGCTGGTACTCAATGCGGTGCTGAACCAGAGATCTCAGGATATCCTGGCTGCCAACAACTGGAATGTGTGTCAGTATTCTCTTCTTCTCATGATGATCGCACAGGCCTGCGATATGGAAGCCGGAGAGCTTGTTCATGTGATCGCAGACTGCCATATTTATGATCGTCATATTCCGGTAATTAAAGAACTGATCTCCAGAAAACCGTATCCTGCACCGACAGTAAAACTGAATCCGGAGATAAAGGATTTTTATAAATTCACCACCGATGATCTGATCGTGGAGAATTATGAGACATGGCCACAGATTAAAAATATTCCCATTGCAGTATAATTGCATAAAGAAAGGAAGAAAGAATGAATATTATTGTTGCAGCAGATAAAAACTGGGGAATCGGAAGAAATAATGAACTTCTGGTAAGTATTCCGGCAGATATGAAGATGTTCCGTGAGGAAACTACAGGAAAAGTGGTTGTTATGGGAAGAAAAACACTGGAATCTTTTCCAAACGGACTTCCTCTGAAAAACAGAACCAATATTGTGATCTCCGGCAACAGGGATTATCAGGTAAAAGGTGCGGTGATCGTTCACAGCATCGAGGAAGCACTGAAGGAAGTGGAGAAATATCCGGCAGAGGATGTGTACTGTATCGGCGGAGACAGTATTTACAAACAGATGCTCCCGTACTGTGATACAGCTCATGTGACAAAAATCGATTTTGCATATGAAGCGGATGCGTATTTTCCAAACCTGGATGAGGACCCGGACTGGGAGATCACAGCGGAGAGTGAAGAACAGACATACTTTGATCTGGAATATGCGTTTGTAAAATATGAGAGAAAAGATAGATAATGTGAGCACAGATCATAAAGCAGAATGAGAATGCCCGCTTTGTACAGAAAAACAATGAAGAAATAATAAAAAAACAGACCACCGAAAAAAATACGGCGGTCTGTTTTTTTTACTTAATGAATGTTATGTATAATATCAAAATCCGGTAATTACTCGATTACGTGGATCCATCCCTTCGGTGCTTCGATACGTCCCATCTGGATACCGGTCAGTGTGTCGTACAGCTTCTGGATGACCGGACCCATTTTTTCCATTCCGCTTGGGAAGCAGATTTCTTTGCCGTGATCATTGATCTTTCCGACAGGAGAGATAACTGCAGCAGTACCGCAAAGACCACACTCTGCAAAATCTTTAACCTCATCGAAGTAGACCTCACGCTCTTCAGCTTCCAGTCCAAGGTATTCCTTTGCAACGTAGATCAGAGAACGACGTGTGATGGAAGGAAGGATGCTGTCAGACTTCGGTGTTACAACCTTGCCGTCTTTAGTAACGAAGATGAAGTTTGCTCCGCCTGTCTCCTCAACTTTTGTACGAGTCTTGGGATCAAGGTACATGTTCTCATCAAAGCCCTGTTTGTGAGCATCTACGATAGCATGAAGGCTCATTGCGTAGTTCAGGCCAGCCTTGATGTTACCGGTTCCGCAAGGTGCGGCACGGTCATAGTCGCTGACACGGATCGTGATCGGTTTGGCGCCGCCTTTAAAGTACGGACCAACCGGTGTTGTAAGGATACGGAACTGATATTCGTCAGCCGGTTTAACACCGATCACGGCGTTGGAACCAAACATGTACGGGCGAAGATAAAGTGTTGCGCCGGAACCATATGGCGGAACCCATGCAGCATTTGCCTTAACAACCTGCTCAACAGCGTCGATAAATCTTTCCTTCGGGAATACCGGCATTTCAAGTCTTGCTGCAGATGCAGCAAGACGCTCTGCGTTCAGGTCAGGACGGAAAGTAACGATATGTCCGTCTTCTGTTGTGTATGCCTTCAGACCTTCGAATACACTCTGAGAATACTGAAGCACACCAGCACACTCGTTGAGTACGATATTAGGGTCTGTGCTTAAAGTACCCTCATCCCATTTTCCATCTTTAAAATTAGACACGTATCTGTAGTCGGTTGGCATGTAAGCGAATCCGATGCTGGACCAGTCGATGTTCTTTTTTTCCATAACGATTCCTCCGTTTACAATTTTTACTTTTTACCATTGTAAAACTTTTACGTGATGACTTCAATAGTTTTTTGTTCCTTTTTTTCATTTGCTTGTAATTTTAATATGATTTCGATATAATAAAAATTATCTATGGACTGGAGGGAAAAATGGACAATCACGAATTTGAAGACCTTGGAAAAAAGATGCAGGATATTGTAGATAATGCAGTGAATTCAAACAGCTATCACGAATTAAGCCATACGATCAACCAGACAGTAAATAAGGCCATTGATTCCGGAAGCGAAGCGCTAAAAAATGCGCTGAATTCCGTGTTTGATCCGGGTGCTGATCCGGAATTCCGTAAGAAAAGCTATACATACCAGAGCCCTTATTACGGAAAAAACAGAAAAGCAAAGCAGCAGGCTGCAAGGAAACAGTCGGAACTGCTCTACGGAAAGACTACCGGTGAGAATCTCAAAGGCATGATGATGGCAGTTTCCGGTGGGATACTTTTAAGTGGCATGGGGCTTGGAGCCATGGTGCTTCTGATCTGGATGGGCATTGGACACAGCGGTGCACTTGCAGCAGGTGTGCTTGGAGTGATGTGTGCAGGCGCAGCAGGTGGCGGTGCTCTTCTTGGAGCAGGAACAAGCCGTCTCGGAAGACTGGGACGTTTCCAGAAATATATCCGTGCGCTGGGAGACCACACCTACTGTAATTTTCAGAAGCTTGCCCAGGCAGCAGGAAAGAACGAGAAATTTGTAAAAAAAGATATCAGCAGAATGATCCAGAAGGGCTGGTTTCTGGAAGGCCATGTGGATGAGCAGGGAACCTGTCTGATCACCAGTAATGAGACCTATCAGCAGTACCTGGAAACACAGAAGCAGCTGGAGCTTCGTAAACAGGAAGCAGATCCTAAGGTTCAGCTGGAGGAGAATATGAGTCCGGAAGCCCAGGAAGTCCTGAGAAAAGGAAATGAATTTCTGGTAAAGATCCGTGAGAGCAATGACGCCATTCCCGGGGAAGAAATTTCCGCAAAGATTTCCAGGATGGAAATGATCGTTCAGAAAATTTTTGAGCGTGCAGGAGAGCATCCGGAGGTGATTCCGGATCTTAAGAAAATGATGGATTACTATCTGCCCATGACTGTGAAGCTTCTGGATGCTTATGAGGATATGGATGGACAGCCTGTACAGGGCGAGAATATCACGGCTTCCAAGAAAGAAATTGAAGAAACCATTGATACACTGAATATTGCTTTTGAGAAACTTCTGGATTCCATATTCCGGGATACCGCATGGGATGTATCCACCGATATTTCTGTGCTGCATACAGTTCTGGCACAGGAGGGACTGACAGAGGATGATTTCGAAAAAATGAAACAGAATGCGGAAATGAAATAAGTACAACGAGCAGATCAGAAGCTGGAATACAGACATCTGCCGGAAGGTACAGCTGATCAAGGAGAATGCTTATGGGAGAAGAATTTAAAGACTTTGAGGTAGAAGCACCGGTGCTGACTCTGGAACCGGATCTCACGGAAGAAAAAGAAGAAATTGCAAAAAAAGAACCGGAGAAACCCCAGGAGCCTGCAGTAGAGGAACCGGTGTTATCTCCCCAGGAACAGAAAATCGTAGAAGATTTTGCAGCAAAGATCGATATTGAAAATACAAACCAGATCCTGCAGTACGGAGCCGGCACTCAGAAGAAGATGGCAGATTTTTCTGATGCAGCGCTGGTAAATGTGAAGACACAGGATCTTGGGGAGGCAGGAGAGCTTCTTGCAAATGTGGTAGGAGAATTGAAGGATTTTGATGCCACAGAGGAAAAGGGATTTTTCGGCTTTTTCAAAAAACAGACAGCGAAGGTGGAAACTCTGAAAAACCGTTACACAAAGGCCGAGGGAAATGTGACGAAGATCACGGAAGCTCTGGAGCAGCACCAGATGCGTCTGATGAAAGATTCTGCCGTGCTGGATAAAATGTATGAGCAGAACCTTGCATACTTTAAAGAACTTTCCATGTACATTCTTGCAGGTAAAAAGAAGCTTAGGGAAGTCAGAGAAGGCAAGCTCAACGAATTGCATCAGAAGGCAGCGGCAAGCGGACTTCCGGAAGATGCACAGGCTGCCAATGATCTGGAAAGCAAATGTGACCGCTTTGAGAAAAAGCTTCATGATCTGGAGCTTACCAGAACCATTTCTATGCAGACTGCACCGCAGATCCGCATGATCCAGAACAATGATACGACGATGATCGAGAAGATCCAGACAACCATTGTAAATACCATTCCTCTCTGGAAAAGCCAGATGGTGCTGGCTCTAGGAATTGCGCACTCCACAGAAGCCGCACAGGCACAACGGCAGGTTACGGATTTTACCAATGAACTTCTGAAGAAAAATGCGGAAACGCTTCACCTGGCATCTGTGGAAACTGCAAAGGAATCCCAGCGTGGTATTGTAGATATTGAAACTCTGAAAAAAACCAATCAGGAACTGATCCAGACACTGGATGATGTGATGAAGATCCAGCAGGAAGGCCGTGAAAAACGTCAGGCAGCAGAGGCAGATATGAGACGTATGGAAAACGAACTGAAAACAAAGCTGCTGGAGATCCGACGTTAGGAGTAAGAGTAAAAAGATAGTTCGGAAAGGAAAGGCAGGGCGTTTGAAGACACCTGCCTTTCAGGATTCATAAAGGAGATTTTTATGTACAGAGATCATACAAAAGTAATAAAAATTGGAAATCGTGTTATCGGAGGAGGAAATCCGATCCTTATCCAGTCCATGACCAATACGAAAACTGAAGATGTGGAAGCAACGGTTGCGCAGATCCTTTCACTGGAAAAAGCAGGCTGTGATATTATCCGCTGCGCAGTTCCTACTATGGAAGCTGCGAAGGCTTTATCCCAGATCAAAAAACAGATCCATATTCCGCTGGTTGCGGACATCCATTTTGATTATCGCCTTGCCATTGCAGCCATGGAGAACGGTGCGGACAAGATCCGTATCAATCCGGGAAATATCGGTTCCAAAGAGAGAATCCAGGCAGTTGTGGATACAGCAAAGGAACGGAATATCCCTATTCGTGTAGGAGTAAACAGCGGTTCCCTTGAAAAAGAACTGGTAGAAAAATATCACGGTGTTACAGCCGAAGGACTTGTGGAGAGTGCTCTTGATAAGGTGCACATCATTGAAGAGATGGGATATGACAATCTTGTGATCAGCATCAAATCTTCTGATGTTCTCATGTGCGCCAGAGCCCATGAACTGATCGCAGAAAAAACACAGTATCCTCTTCATGTGGGAATTACAGAAGCAGGAACTCTGTATTCGGGAAATATCAAATCAGCTATCGGACTTGGGCTCATCCTGTATCAGGGAATCGGAGATACCATCCGTGTTTCTCTGACAGGCGCGCCGCTGGAAGAAGTGAAATCAGCCAAAAGGATCCTGAAAACGCTGGGACTTCGCAAAGGAGGCGTGGAGGTTGTTTCCTGTCCGACCTGCGGAAGAACAAAAATCGATCTGATCGGCCTTGCAAACCAGGTAGAGACCATGGTACAGGATATTCCTCTTGATATCAAGGTTGCGGTTATGGGCTGTGTGGTAAACGGACCGGGAGAGGCAAAGGAAGCAGATCTCGGAATTGCAGGAGGCGATGGTGTTGGCCTTCTGATCCGGCATGGAGAGGTTGTAAAAAAAGTACCGGAAACGGATCTTCTGGATACACTTCGTCAGGAACTTCTTACCTGGAATGAGCAGGAGTCATAATGGAGAAAGATTTTTTTGATGTATTTCCGCATCTTAAAGTGAAGAAAGAGCTGGAAGAACTTCTGGACATGGTATTTGTGACAAAGGTTTCCATGAACCCCGGAAGAACTCATTTGATGGTTTATATCGAAAGCAGCCGCTGGATACACAAGAAGAATATTTTTGCGCTGGAGGATGAGATCGAACGGCAGTGCTTTCCGGGGATTCCCATGACTGTAACAGTTGTGGAAAAATTTCATCTTTCCGAGCAGTATACACCGGAGAACTTTCTGGAAAGCTACCGTTCCAGTATGGAGATGGAGTTGCGCAACTATAACATGCTGGAGTACAATCTGTTCCGAAGATCAAAAATCATTTTTACAGGAAAAGATACCTTGCGTATGGAGCTTCCGGATACGGTTATTTCCAGACAGAAAAGCGAAATACTTGTTGAATATTTTCATAAGGTTTTCTGTGAACGCTGCGGTATGGATCTGAAAGTGGAACTGGATTTTGTGGAAGTGAAAGAGAGTAAATACCGGAAAAATGCTGCACTTCAGATCAAACAGGAAGTGGAAAATGTCCTGAAGCATGCCAAACTCAGCGGGGATCAGGAAAGCGAACCGAAGCAGGAGGATACAGCCAGGGAAGAGACAAAGAAAACCTCTGGAGATAAGAGCGGCGAAAAGACAAACGAGAAGAAATCCGTTGACAAAAAACAGCAGAAGGTTCAGAAGGGGGATTTCCGCGGCAGCTTCGGATTCCGCAGGGACAGCAATCCGGATGTGGTTTACGGCAGAGATTTTGATGGAGAAACGATTCCGCTGGAGAGCATTACCGGTGAGATGGGTGAGGTTATCATCCGATGTCAGGTTATGGATGTGGAAGCTCGTGAGATCCGAAATGAGAAAACGATCCTGATTTTCCCTGTGACCGATTTTACGGACAGTATTGTTGTGAAGATGTTTCTGCGTAACGAGCAGGTTCCGGAAGTGACGGAAAGTGTAAAAAAAGGCGCATTCCTGAAGCTGAAGGGAGTTACCACCATTGACCGTTTTGACAGTGAGCTTACTATTGGAAATATTACAGGTATCAAGAAAATCGCCAATTTTACCAGCACAAGAATGGATACCAGTCCTCAGAAGCGTGTGGAGCTTCACTGTCACACCAAGATGAGCGATATGGATGGTGTCAGCGATGCAAAGGCATTGGTAAAACGTGCCTATGAGTGGGGACATAAGGCTATCGCTATCACGGATCATGGCGTGGTGCAGTCCTTCCCGGAGGCAAATCACTGCTTTGATGCCTGGGGCGGTTGTGTTCCAAAGGAGTCTGATTTTAAGGTGCTCTATGGAATGGAAGCGTATCTGGTAGACGATCTGAAGGGTATGGTCACCAATTCCAAAGGGCAGCGGCTGGATGGAGATTTTGTTGTTTTTGATATTGAGACTACGGGATTCTCAGCACTAACCTGCAGGATCATTGAGATTGGCGCGGTAAAAGTGGAAAAAGGACAGATCACAGATCGTTTTTCCACCTTTATAAACCCGGAAGTGCCCATTCCGTTCCGTATTGAGCAGCTGACAAGCATCAATGATTCCATGGTCCTGGATGCACCTGTGATAGAGGAAGTACTGCCGAAATTCCTGGAATTCTGTGAGGGCTGCGTAATGGTGGCCCATAATGCGGACTTTGATATGAGCTTTATTATTGAAAACTGTAAACGGCAGGGGATTTCGGATGATTTTACTTATGTGGATACCGTTGGTATGGCTAGATTCCTTCTTCCTGCCCTGAACCGTTTTAAACTGGACACGGTAGCCAAGGCAGTAGGTGTTTCTCTTGATCATCACCACAGAGCTGTGGATGATGCGGCATGTACCGCAGAGATTTTTGTGCGGTTTGTAAAGATGCTGGAAGAAAGAGATATTTTTGATGTGGATGAGATGAACAGGCAGGGTGCGGTTTCACCGGATACCATCCGAAAGCTGCCCACATACCATGCTATTGTTTTTGCAAGAAATGAGACCGGAAGGATCAATCTGTACAAGCTGGTAAGCCAGTCCCATTTAAAGTACTATCACAGAAGACCAAGGGTTCCCAAAAGTGTGCTGGAAAAATACAGGGAAGGCCTTCTGGTGGGAAGTGCCTGCGAGGCAGGAGAGCTTTATCAGGCACTTCTTCGCAATGCACCGGATCAGGAGATCGCCAGACTGGTAAATTTTTATGACTATCTGGAAATCCAGCCTCTTGGGAACAATGCGTTTATGCTTGCGGATGAAAAACATGATATGATCAATTCAGAGGAAGACTTAAAAGAGATAAACCGGAAGATCGTAAAACTTGGAGAACAGTTCAAAAAACCGGTGGTTGCCACCTGTGATGTGCATTTTATGGATCCTCAGGACGAGGTTTACCGACGGATCATCATGGCAGGAAACGGATTTTCTGATGCAGATAACCAGGCCCCGCTTTATCTTCGTACAACGGAGGAAATGCTGGAGGAATTTTCCTATCTGGGAAGTGAAAAGGCGGAAGAGGTGGTGATCACCAATACCAATAAGATCGCGGATATGATCGAGAAGATATCACCGATTCATCCGGATAAATTTCCACCGGTCATTGAGAACTCCGAGCAGGATCTTAAGAATATCTGTTTCACGAAGGCCCACGAAATGTATGGAGATCCGTTGCCGAAGATCGTGGAGGACCGCCTGGACAGGGAGCTGAATTCTATTATCTCCAATGGTTATGCGGTAATGTATATCATTGCACAGAAGCTTGTGTGGAAGTCCAATGAGGACGGCTATCTGGTTGGATCCCGTGGTTCTGTAGGTTCTTCTCTGGCAGCGACCATGTCCGGTATCACGGAGGTAAACCCTCTGCCGCCTCATTATCTCTGTCCGAATCCGGACTGTAAATACAGTGATTTTGATTCCCCTGAGGTGAAAAAATACGCGGGTATGGCAGGATGTGATATGCCGGATAAGATCTGTCCGAAATGCGGTGCCAGGATGAACAAGGAAGGCTTTGATATTCCTTTTGAGACATTCCTTGGTTTTAAAGGTGATAAGGAGCCGGATATCGACCTGAACTTTTCCGGTGAATATCAGGCCAATGCCCACCGGTATACGGAGGTTATCTTCGGAAAAGGGCAGACCTTTAAGGCGGGAACCATTGGTACCCTTGCGGAAAAAACCGCATTTGGTTATGTGAAGAACTATTATGAGGAACGGGGGCAGCACAAGCGTTACTGTGAGATCAACCGTATCGTGAAGGGCTGTACCGGTGTCCGCCGTACCACTGGCCAGCATCCGGGAGGTATCATCGTACTGCCTATGGGTGAGGAGATTGAGAAATTTACACCTGTGCAGCACCCGGCCAATGATGTGAACAGTGATATCATCACCACACATTTTGATTACCATTCCATTGACGGAAATCTTCTGAAGCTTGATATACTTGGACACGATGATCCGACCATGATCCGTATGCTGGAGGATCTGACCGGCATCAGTGCAAGAACAGTTCCGCTGGACCAGAGAGATGTCATGTCCCTGTTTGCGGGAACGCAGGCTCTGGGGATCAGTCCGGAGGATATCGGCGGCTGCAGGCTGGGATGCCTCGGGATCCCGGAGTTTGGTACAGACTTTGCCATGCAGATGTTGATCGATACCAAGCCGAAATATTTTTCCGACCTGGTACGTATTGCTGGACTTTCCCACGGCACGGATGTATGGCTTGGAAATGCCCAGGTATTGATCCAGAATGGTACAGCTACCATTTCCACAGCAATCTGTACGCGAGATGATATTATGATCTATCTCATCGGAAAAGGAGTGGAAAGTGGTCTGGCGTTTACCATCATGGAGAGTGTCCGTAAGGGAAAGGGTCTTCGTGAGGAATGGATCCAGACTATGAAAGAGCATGATGTTCCGGACTGGTATATCTGGTCCTGTAAGCTGATCAAGTACATGTTCCCGAAAGCCCATGCGGCAGCCTATGTTATGATGGCGTATCGTATCGCCTGGTATAAAGTGTTTCATCCACTGGCTTATTATGCAGCATTTTTCAGTATCCGTGCCACTTCCTTTTCCTATGAACTGATGTGCATGGGAAAAGAACGTCTGGAATATTATATGGCGGAGATCCGGAAAAAAGGTGATGAGGCATCCAAGAAGGAACAGGATACACTGAAGGATATGAGGATCGTACAGGAAATGTACGCCAGAGGTTTTGATTTTGTGCCGATCGATCTTTATAAGGCAAAGGCACACCGGTTCCAGATCATCGGAGATAAACTGATGCCTGCTCTGGATACCATAGAGGGTCTTGGAGATAAGGCAGCAGAGGCAGTTGTGGATGCTGCCGCAAAAGGCAGATTCCTTTCCAAGGATGATTTCCGTGATCGTACCAAGGTCAGCAAGACCGTTATCGATCTGATGGATGATATGGATCTTTTTGGAGATATCCCGCAGTCCAATCAGATGTCACTGTTTGATTTTACGGGTTGATATATGATACCGGAAGGGCTTACAATAAATAAAAAATACTGCCGTTTATCCTGAAGGCTGATCTGGCAGTGAGAACTCCCAGGAGGATACCAGATACTATGAAAAAAGAAGAATTAAGATACCTGCAGCGACTTGCGGAGCTATATCCTACTATAGCAAAGGCTTCAACAGAGATCATCAATCTGCAGTCTATATTAAACCTTCCGAAAGGTACCGAGCATTTCATGTCGGACATTCATGGAGAATACGATGCGTTTTCCCATGTTCTTCGGAATGGATCAGGGGCTGTACGAAAAAAGATCGATGATGTATTCGGACATACCTTAAGCAACAGCGACAAACGTTCTCTTGCCACACTGATCTATTATCCGAAGGAAAAGATGGAGGTTGTAAAAAAACAGGAAGAAGACATGGAGAACTGGTACAAGATCACACTTTATCGTCTGATCGAAGTATGCAAGACAACGGCATCCAAATATACCCGTTCCAAGGTCCGTAAGGCACTTCCTGCAGACTATGCATATGTGATCGAGGAGCTGATCACAGAGAAAGCGGAAGTTCTGGACAAAGAAGCATATTACGATGCCATCGTCAATACGATCATTGAGATCGGCCGGGCAGAGAATTTTATCATTGCCCTGGCAGAACTGATCCAGCGTCTTGTTGTGGATCATCTTCATGTGCTGGGAGATATTTATGACAGAGGTCCGGGCCCGCATTTCATCATGGATCGTTTGATGAAATATCATTCGCTGGATATCCAGTGGGGAAATCATGATGTGGTCTGGATGGGAGCTGCTACAGGACAGAAAGCCTGCATTGCAACGGTGATCCGGAACAGCATCCGTTACCGAAATATGGATATTCTTGAGGATGGATATGGGATCAATCTCATGCCCCTGGCAACCTTTGCAATGGAGGCTTATAAGGATGATCCATGTACTGCTTTTGAGATGAAGGGAGATGCCAATAACTATAGTATTCTGGAAGAAGAGCTTGGACGGAAAATGCACAAGGCTATTGCCATTATCCAGTTTAAGCTGGAGGGGCAGCTGATCCGCCGGCACAAAGAATTCCATATGGAAAATCGTTGTTTGCTTCATAGGATCGATCCGAAAAAGGGAATGATCACACTTCCGGACGGAAAAGAATATCCGCTGACCGATACATATTTTCCTACTATTGACTGGAAAAAGCCATATGAACTTACTACAGAGGAAAAGGATGTAATGGAACGCTTGGATTCCGCGTTCCGAAACTGCGAGAAACTGCAGAATCATGTCCGGCTTCTTCTGGACAAGGGAGGCCTTTATAAAACTTATAATGGAAATCTTCTGTTCCATGGAAGTATTCCGCTTAATGAGGATGGAAGTCTGAAAGAAGTCCAGATTTATGGAAAAACCTACAAAGGAAAAGAATTGTACGATGTTCTTGAGACTTATGTGCGCCGGGCGTTTTTCTCTGTAAATGAGGATGAAAAGCGTAAAGGCAGAGATATTATGTGGTATATCTGGGCAGCTCCGAATTCACCGCTGTTCGGAAAAGACAAGATGACCACCTTTGAGCGTTATTTTATTAAAGATAAGGAAACACATAAAGAAACTAAAAATGCCTACTATCATCTTCTGGAAAATGAGGATGTTGTAGATGATCTGCTCCGTGAATTCGAACTGGATCCGGAAAAAGGTCACATCATCAACGGGCATGTGCCGGTTCACCAGAGTGAGGGAGAGAGTCCTGTAAAATGCAATGGCAAAGTTCTTGTGATCGACGGCGGTTTTTCCAGACCATATCAGAAGGTTACGGGGATTGCCGGTTATACACTGGTTTATAATTCCTACGGGCTGATCCTGTCTGCTCATGAGCCTTTTACTTCTGCGGAAGAAGCGGTAGCCAAGGAGCAGGATATTGTTTCCAACAGGGTGGCAGTTCACTACAATAACAAACGTACTCTGGTCGGTGATACCGATACCGGAACTGCTCTGAAGGAAAGGATCAGTGAGCTGATCCAGCTTCTGGAAGTTTACAGAAAAGGTATCATCAAAGAGAAAAAATAAGCAGAATTGAGAAATACAAGAAGGGTTTCCTGTATGCTATAGTAAACAGAGGTAATGCAGATGAGAAAAAACAAAAGAAGAAAAAAACGGCTGAGAGCAGTTCTGATCCTGTTGATCATTCTGTTTATTCTGGCAGGACTGGGAGGGATGCTGTATGTTTCCCACAGGGATAAAGTGGAAAAAGAACAACGAAGAGAGGCCGCATTGGCTGCATTGGACAGTATTCCGGAGGTGACAGCAACTCCGGCAGCAACAGCAACACCGGTTCCGACAGCGACGCCGACACCGTCATTGACACCGGTCCCGACAATCCTTCCGGCATTTGAACCGGAAAATTATCAGGGAATCTGGTACAGCGAAGACGGGCTGACAACGATCGATATTTATGATATCAGTCTGAAATCTGTTTCCTTTACCTATAAGAGAGTGAATGGAAAAGATCCTTCCATGACCGCAGAAGCAGATGTGACTGCAGAGGTAGCAGGAAATGCCACACAGTTCCGTTTTAAGGATTCCGAAGGGAATAAGGCAAAAGGAGAGTTTGTTTTCGATAAAAGTGGTGAGCTTTATGTGAAGGTAAAAACATATGAACGGGGAGATGGATCTCTGACCTATCCGAAAACAGAGTCTATTATGACCCGGCAGGAGCCATCCCTGGAAGTATCCGAAAATTCCGAAGAAGATGCTTCCTATAATGAAAGCAACGAAAGTTCCTATGAACAGGAATCCTACAGCGAAAGCAGTGAAGATTCTTCTGATGAAAATACAGAAGAATATGAGATTCCCTACGGAGAAGAAGAAACCTATTATACAGAATGATCAAAAAAAATAAAACACGGTAAAATAAAGAATCCCCGGATTTTGGCAATCAGGGAATCCCGATACAGGAATTCCCGAAACTGTTCCACATTTCCGGGGATCTCTTTATTTGATCATTTTTTTGCGGTCTGTGCGGCCGACGAGATAATCGATGCTGGTGTCGTAATAATTTGCCAGCCGGATAAGCATTTCGATAGGAATATTACGGGATCCCGTTTCATAATGGGAATAAGAACGCTGACTGATATGAAGAATCTCACTTAATTCTCTCTGGGACAGATCCGCGTCTGTACGTAAATCCTGAATACGCTGAAATTTCATTGTGCTCACCTCTTCTTTCTATTGAAAGTATAAAACAGAACGAAATGCACCCTTGCAAAAGAGAGCAAAATGGACTATACTAAATTTATTATCTTCTAAAATTCAGAAAATGTCTATCTGAAAATTCCCTTGTTTTTAACCAATGCGGATTTCGAATATCCGCCTGACCTGAAAAGACGAAAAGATGGAAGATCGGGATCCGTTTTTTTCGCAGAAAGGAATGTATTTGTTTGCGAGTGTTTTATCAGCAGCGATCTACGGAATGGAAGTACGTGAGATCCAGGTTGAGGCAGATGTCAGTGATGGTCTGCCTTCTTTTGCTATGGTAGGATTTCCCTCTGCCCAGGTGAGAGAGGCCCAGGAAAGAGTCCGGACTGCATTTAAGAACAACCGGCTTTGTCTGCCACCAAAAAAAGTAACTGTAAATTTTGCACCTGCCGATATGAAAAAGGAAGGAGCCGGTTTTGATCTGCCTGTGGCGGCTGCAGTACTTGCGGCTGCCGGAATTCTGGAACCGGATCTTCTGGAAGGAGTTATGATCGTAGGAGAGATCAGTCTGAATGGAGAGATCCATGGGGTTGCCGGAGTTTTGCCTCGGGTGATCCGCGCAAGAGAGCTGGGCTTACGCTTTTGCGTTATTCCGGAGGAAAATATCCGGGAGGGGAATCTGGTGAAGGATATGCCGGTGTTTGGAGTAAAAAGTCTGAATGACATGATCCGGTGTCTGAGAGACCCAATCACTTATACAGCTGCGTATCAGGAAAAAGAAAAAATAGAAAACAAACCGGAAATACCAAAGGTTGATTTTGCGGACATCTGCGGGCAGGAAGGAGCCAGGCGGGCGGCAGAGATCGCAGTGAGCGGTTTTCATAATATTCTTTTTATCGGACCGCCAGGATCCGGAAAGACCATGCTGGCAAGACGTCTGCCTACCATTATGCCGGAGATGACATTTGAGGAAAGCCTGGAGATCACCAAGGTATACAGTGTGGCAGGACTTCTCACGGAAAAAGATCCGCTGATCCGGCAGAGGCCTTTTCGAAGTCCGCATCATACCAGTTCCCCTCAGGCTTTGGCAGGTGGCGGCAGGATACCGGGGCCGGGGGAGATCACTCTTGCACACAGAGGTGTTCTTTTTCTGGATGAGATGCCAGAATTTTCCAGAAAAAGCCTGGAGATCCTGCGTCAGCCGCTGGAAGATAAGGAGATCCATCTGTCCAGAGCTGCCGGAACCTATGTTTTTCCGGCCAGTTTTATGCTGGCGGCAGCGATGAATCCCTGTCCCTGCGGATTTTACCCGGATATGAACAGATGTCGTTGTAAGTCAGGGGAGATCACGCATTATCTTGGAAAGATCAGCCAGCCTCTCCTGGAGCGTATTGATATATGCACAGAAGTTCCGGCAGTGAGTTTTTCAAAAATGAAAAAGAAAATTGCAGGGGAATCCTCTGCGCAAATAAGAAAGAGGGTGGAAGCAGTACAGGAGATCCAGAGAGAACGTTACAAAAAGGAAAAATTTTGCTTCAATGGGGAGCTTGACGGAAGAAAACTGGAAAAATACTGTGTAATGACGGGAGGGGCAGACAAACTTCTGGAGCAGGCATATGAGCAGTTTCAATTCAGTACCAGAGCATATCATAAGATCCTGAAAACGGCCAGGACCATCGCGGATATGGAATCTTCCGAAAAGATAAAGGAAGAACATATCTGCGAGGCGTTGGCTTACCGGGCATATGACAAGAAATACTGGTCATAAAACAGAAAAAAGGAAGGTATTTTATATGGAAGAAATACAGCAAACAAGGATCCGGTGTGCCCGGAAGGACAGTAGTGTTTATCCGGCAAGACTTAAGGAACTTCCCGGTATGCCAAAACAATTATATTACATTGGAAGCTTTCCGGATGATGCCAAACCTACAGCGGCAATCGTGGGAGCAAGGCTGTGCAGTCCTTACGGACGGATACAGGCCTTTAATTACGGAAAATTCTTAAGCGAACATGGTGTACAGGTGATCAGCGGTATGGCGGCCGGCATTGATGCTGAGGGCCACAAGGGGGCTCTGGAAGGTGGTACCCCGACCTTTGCCGTGCTGGGAAATGGTGTGGACATCTGTTATCCTTCATCCAGCAGAGGTATTTACCGGAGGATCCCCGAAAAAAACGGAGGAATCATCAGCGAATATGAACCAGGTACCAAAGGCAGGGCATATTATTTTCCGGCAAGGAACCGGATCATCAGCGGACTGGCAGATCTGGTGCTTGTGGTGGAAGCAAAAGAAAAGAGCGGATCACTGATCACAGCTGCCTGTGCACTGGAACAGGGGAAGATGGTATACGCCATTCCAGGAGCGGTAAATGATGCGCTGAGCAGAGGCTGTCACAAGCTGATCTACGACGGAGCAGGAATTGCATACTCTCCGGAAATACTTCTGGATGAGTGGGGATTATCTGTGAAAAAAAAGACAAATTTGTCTGAAAAAAGCAAGTTGGGACTTGCAACGGATTTGGATTTGGTGTATAGTTGTCTCGATTTACGACCAAAAAATCTGGATCATATTATCAGAAAAACCGGTTTTTCACCGGGAAAAACAGCCGGGATCCTGGGACAGCTTATTTTGATGGGGCTTGTGAAGGAAACCGGGAGACAGTATTATATCAGACTTGAATAAATGCTTTTATGCCCGGAGATTTAGCAGGAGTTTTTAAGCCGGACAGGAAGGCAGAATGAGATTAGGAGAGGTAAAATGGCCAAAAATCTGGTGATAGTAGAGTCACCTGCTAAAATGAAGACAGTAAAGAAATTTCTGGGGGCAAATTATACAGTAGAAGCGTCCAACGGTCATGTGAGGGATTTTCCCAAGAGCCAGTTTGGTATTGACGTGGACAATGATTTTGAACCGAAGTATATTACAATACGGGGAAAGGGTGAGCTTCTTGCAAAACTTCGTAAAGAAGCAAAAAAAGCAGATAAGATCTATCTTGCAACTGACCCTGACCGTGAGGGAGAAGCAATTTCCTGGCATCTGATGCAGGCTTTGAAGACAGATACTGCAAAGATGCACAGGATTACATTTAATGAAGTAACAAAAACAGCAGTTAAGGCGTCCATCAAGCAGGCCAGGGAACTGGACATGAATCTGGTAGATGCACAGCAGGCCAGGCGTATGCTGGATCGTATGGTAGGTTATACCATCAGTCCGCTGCTCTGGGCCAAGGTAAAAAGAGGCTTAAGTGCAGGCCGTGTACAGTCTGTGGCACTGCGTATCATCTGTGACAGAGAAGATGAGATCAATGCATTCATTCCTGAAGAATACTGGAGCCTGGAGGGTGAATTTCAGGTAAAGGGTGAGAAGAAACCGTTGACAGCCAAGTTCTATGGAACAGATAAAAAACTTCCGATCAGAAACCGTCAGGAAATGGATGAGATTCTGAAAAGTCTGGAAGACTGTAAATATGAGATCACAGAAGTAAAAAAGGGTGAGAGGATCAAAAACGCTCCCCTTCCGTTTACCACAAGTACTCTGCAGCAGGAAGCTGCCAAGACACTGAATTTTTCTACGCAGAAGACTATGCGCCTGGCACAGCAGTTATATGAAGGTGTGGATGTAAAAGGCAGTGGTACGGTAGGTCTGATCTCCTATCTGCGTACAGATTCCACTCGAATTTCAGAGGAAGCAGATGCAGCAGCAAGAACTTATATTTCTGAGCAGTATGGTTTGGATTATGTTTCTCAGACAGAGAAGGCGATCAAAAACGGACAGAAGATACAGGATGCTCATGAGGCGATCCGTCCTACAGATATTGCGAGGACACCAGTTCTGGTGAAGGAATCCCTGACCAGGGATCAGTTCCGTTTATATCAGCTGATCTGGAGACGTTTTGCGGCGAGTAGAATGGCACCGGCACGTTATGAGACCACGTCTGTCAAGATCGGAGCAGGTGAGTATGTGTTCACGGTTGCAGCATCCAAGGTTGCCTTTGATGGCTTTATGTCTGTGTACACAGAAGAGGGCGATGACAAAAAGGGTAATGTTTTAAGTCAAAGTCTGGAAAAGGGTATGGAGCTGAAGCTGAAAGAACTGAAGCCGGAGCAGCATTTTACACAGCCGCCGGCACATTACACAGAGGCTTCACTTGTAAAGACTATGGAAGAGCTTGGAATTGGACGTCCAAGTACGTATGCGCCGACCATCACAACGATCATCAGCAGACGCTATGTATCCAAGGAACAGAAAAATCTTTACGTCACAGAGCTTGGAGAGGTTGTTAATAATATTATGAAACAGGCTTTTCCAAGTATTGTGGATGTAAACTTTACAGCAACTATGGAGGGGCTTCTGGACTGCGTGGAAGCAGGTACCGTACAGTGGAAAACGGTTGTACGTAACTTCTATCCGGATCTGAAGCATGATGTGGATGAGGCTGAGAAAGAGCTTGAGAAAGTTGATATACAGGATGAGGTTACGGATGTGATCTGCGACAACTGTGGCCGCAACATGGTGATCAAGTACGGTCCTCATGGAAGATTTCTTGCATGCCCCGGATTTCCGGACTGCCGTAATACAAAACCATATTATGAGAAGATCGGTGTTGCATGTCCGAAGTGCGGCGGCGAAATTGTCATGAAAAAAACGAAAAAAGGCAGAAAATATTACGGATGTGAGAATAATCCGGAATGTGATTTTATGTCCTGGCAGAAACCTTCTGCAAAGAAATGTCCGAAATGTGGTAATTATATGCTCGAAAAGGGAAATAAGCTGGTTTGCAGCCAGGAAACCTGCGGATATGTGGAACAAAAACCAAAAGATGAAGATTGATTGAATAAATGCTTTTCTATTAATTTTCAGAAAATCCCGTTAAAAATAAAAAAAATATAAAAATGTCTTGTAAATTTCCAGAATAACGTGTAATATTAGACTAGAAAAACGATTTCTTTCAAGGTACGAAAGTGAAAGGAGGAAAAATGAGCGTTCAGTTGCTAGATAAAACTAGAAAAATCAATAAGCTTCTGCATAACAGCAGCTCAAGCAAGGTAGTGTTTAACGACATTTGCCAGGTGCTCATGGAAACCTTAAGTTCCAATATCCTGGTACTCAGTAAGAAAGGTAAGGTTCTGGGAGTCAGTATCTGCCCGGGTGTGGATGAGATCACAGAGCTGATCGATGACAAGATCGGCGGACATATCGACCCGTTATTGAATGAGAGATTTCTTGGTGTTCTTTCCACAAAGGAGAATGTCAATCTCCAGACACTTGGCTTTGAGCATGTACCCGGAAATTATCAGGGAATCGTGAATCCGATCGATATTGCAGGTGAGAGACTGGGAACGTTATTCATGTACCGCAATGATCATCCCTATGATATTGAGGATATTATCGTCAGCGAGTATGGTACAACAGTTGTTGGCCTGGAAATGATGCGTGCGGTTCATGACGAGAACGCAGAAGAAGACAGAAAACAGCAGATCGTTAAATCGGCATTCAGTACACTGTCCTTCTCAGAACTTGAGGCGATCATCCATATTTTTGATGAGCTGGATGGGGATGAGGGTATCCTGGTTGCCAGCAAGATCGCTGACCGTGTAGGTATCACCAGATCCGTGATCGTAAATGCACTGCGTAAATTCGAGAGTGCAGGTGTGATCGAATCCCGTTCATCCGGTATGAAGGGAACTTACATTAAAGTTCTTAATGAAGTGATCTTTGATGAGCTTGAGGAGATAAAAGCACAGAGAAGCAAGAAGGCATAATGTGATCAGCACTGTCAGATGCTTGATATAAGATAAAGAACGTGACAAAAGAGACTTCCCGCTAGCGTGGGAGTCTCTTTTTTGTCTGTTTCATAAAATTAAAATAAATAATGAAATTAAGAAAACAAGAGAAAACAAGAGCATAAAAGAGATAAAACCAGAATAATATAGAAAAACCATATCTTAAAAGGGTTGCGAAAATATGTGAAATTCACTAATATAGCCATAGTGATTAGCACTCGTATAAAGTGAGTGCTAGCAGACGAAGATGAAACTTATAAAGGAGGAACATAGATCATGAAGTTAGTACCTTTAGGCGACAGAGTAGTATTAAAACAGGTTGAAGCAGAAGAGACAACAGCATCCGGAATCGTACTTCCGGGACAGGCACAGGAGAAACCACAGCAGGCAGAAGTTATCGCAGTTGGTCCTGGCGGAGTTGTAAATGGCAAAGAAGTAAAGATGGAAGTAGAAGTCGGAAACACTGTTATTTACTCCAAATATGCAGGAACAGAAGTTAAGATGGATGGTACGGATTACATCATTGTAAAACAGGAAGATATCCTGGCAGTTATTAAATAATATAAACATCTTATCGTATATCAATATAAATAGGAGGTCATTTTATCATGGCAAAAGAAATTAAATATGGCGCAGAAGCAAGAGCAGCACTTGAAGCTGGTGTAAATAAACTTGCAGATACAGTAAGAGTAACACTTGGACCGAAAGGAAGAAACGTAGTACTTGACAAATCTTTCGGTGCTCCGCTTATCACAAACGATGGTGTTTCCATCGCAAAAGAGATCGAGCTTGAGGACGGATTCGAGAACATGGGTGCTCAGATCATCAAGGAAGTTGCATCCAAGACAAACGATGTAGCAGGTGATGGTACTACAACAGCGACTGTACTTGCTCAGGCAATGGTTCATGAGGGAATGAAGAACCTGGCAGCAGGTGCCAACCCGATCATCCTCAGAAAAGGTATGAAAAAAGCAACAGATGTTGCAGTAGAAGCGATCAAGAACATGAGCCAGGCAATCAACGGCAAAGAGCAGATCGCTAACGTAGCAGCAATCTCTGCAAGTGATGAGCAGGTTGGACAGCTTGTTGCTGATGCTATGGAGAAAGTTTCCAAAGACGGTGTTATCACTGTTGAGGAGTCCAAGACCATGCATACAGAGCTTGACCTTGTAGAAGGTATGCAGTTTGACCGTGGATATATTTCCGCATACATGTCCACAGATATGGAGAAAATGGAGGCAACTCTTGATGATCCGTACATCCTGATCACAGACAAGAAGATCAGCAATATTCAGGAGATCCTTCCACTTCTTGAGCAGGTTGTTCAGGCCGGTGCGAAACTTCTCATCATCGCTGAGGATGTTGAGGGTGAGGCCCTTACAACTCTGATCGTCAACAAACTGAGAGGAACCTTCCAGGTAGTAGCTGTAAAAGCTCCTGGCTATGGTGACAGAAGAAAAGAGATGCTTCAGGATATCGCGATCCTGACAGGCGGACAGGTGATCTCCGATGAGCTTGGTCTTGACCTGAAAGAAGCTAAGATGGAGCAGCTTGGACGTGCAAAATCTGTTAAAGTTGCAAAAGAGAACACAGTTATCGTTGATGGTCTCGGTGACAAAGATGCCATTGCAAAACGTGTTGCACAGATCCGTGCGCAGATCGAGGAGACAAAATCCGAGTTCGATAAAGAGAAACTTCAGGAGAGACTTGCAAAACTGGCTGGCGGCGTAGCTGTTATCCGTGTAGGTGCTGCTACTGAGACAGAGATGAAAGAAGCAAAACTTCGTCTTGAGGATGCTCTTGCAGCAACAAGAGCAGCTGTTGAGGAAGGTATCATCGCAGGTGGCGGATCTGCTTACATCCATGCTTCCAAAGAGGTTGCAAAACTTGCAACAACACTTGAAGGAGATGAGAAGACAGGTGCTTATGTGATCCTGAAAGCTCTTGAGGCTCCGCTGTTCCACATCGCTGCAAACGCAGGACTGGAAGGCGCTGTTATTATCAACAAAGTAAGAGAGTCTGAGATCGGTACAGGCTTCGATGCTCTCAATGAGAAATACGTAAACATGGTTGAGAACGGAATCCTTGATCCGGCTAAGGTTACAAGAAGTGCTCTTCAGAATGCTACAAGTGTTGCATCTACACTCCTTACAACAGAGGCTGTAGTTTCCACAATCAAAGAAGATACTCCGGCTCCGGCTGCAAACCCGGGAATGGGAATGATGTAATTATCAGCTGAGCAGGTGAAATAATTAATTCACAAAATGAGAGGGCCTGCGCCATAGACGCGGCTCTCTTTTTGTGTTATAATCAAAAAGTCAGTAAATTACGAAAGGAAGAAACAAATGAGTGACTTATATTCAGAGCTTCTGGTAAAAAAGAAGCAGACAGCGAAAGATCTGGTTGTGAAATACGGTCTGATAGCGCTGACGGTGATCATGGTCCTGGGAGGCCTTGTGCTGAATGTACTTTTGCTGGTACCGGCTATTGCACTTGGTATTGCATGTTATTTTGTAATACCGAAGACAGATCTGGAGTACGAGTATCTGTTTGTTAACGGAGAACTGGACATTGATATGATCATGTCAAAATCAAAAAGGAAAAGAGTGAAATCGCTCCAGCTTGCGGAGGCAGACCTTGTGGCACCATTAAAGTCCCACAGAATGGACTATTATAATGGCAATCAGAAGATGAAAGAGTATGATTTTTCATCAGGAATTGAGGATCATAAACGCTATGCAATGATCATAAGAGACAGTGGAGAAACCTGCAAAGTGATCCTGGAACTGGATGACGCACTTGCAAATACCATGAAAAATTCTGCACCAAGTAAAGTTTTTTTGGATTGACATGAATCTTGTTTTTTGTTACACTAGTTCACAAATTTAAAATATCTTACACAAGGGAGGAAATGCAATGGGTACTATTATTGGTGAAGGCATTACGTTTGATGACGTCCTTCTGGTTCCGGCTTATTCTAAAGTGATTCCGAATCAGGTAGATGTTTCAACGTATTTAACCAAGAAAGTAAAGCTGAATATCCCCATGATGAGTGCGGGAATGGACACAGTTACAGAGCACAGAATGGCAATTGCCATGGCCAGACAGGGTGGTATCGGTATCATCCACAAGAATATGTCCATCGAAGCACAGGCAGAAGAGGTTGATAAGGTTAAACGTTCTGAGAACGGTGTTATTACAGATCCATTTTATCTTTCACCGGAGCATACACTGAAAGATGCCAATGATCTGATGGCGAAATACCGTATTTCCGGTGTTCCGATCACAGAAGGCAGAAAGCTTGTAGGTATTATCACAAACCGTGATCTTAAATTTGAGACAGATTTCAGCAGAAAGATCAAGGAGTGCATGACTTCTGAAGGACTGATCACAGCCAAGGAAGGAATCACACTTGAGGATGCCAAGAAGATCCTTGCGAAATCCCGTAAGGAGAAATTACCCATTGTAGATGACGACTTTAATTTAAAAGGACTCATTACCATCAAGGATATCGAGAAACAGATCAAATATCCGCTTGCAGCCAAGGATGCACAGGGACGTCTTCTCTGTGGTGCGGCAGTTGGTATCACAGCCAATGTACTTGCACGTGTAGATGCACTTGTGAAAGCGAATGTGGATGTAATCGTAATTGATTCCGCACATGGTCATTCTGAGAATATCTTAAAAGCAGTCCGCGAGATCAAGGCTGCATATCCGGAACTTCAGGTTATCGCAGGTAACGTTGCAACAGGAGCAGCTACCAAGGCACTGATCGAAGCTGGTGTAGATGCAGTTAAAGTTGGTATCGGACCTGGATCTATCTGTACCACACGTGTTGTTGCAGGTATCGGTGTACCGCAGGTTACTGCTGTTATGGATTGCTATGAAGTAGCCAACAGCTACGGAATCCCGATCATCGCAGATGGTGGAATCAAGTATTCCGGAGACATCACCAAGGCTATCGCGGCAGGCGCCAATGTCTGCATGATGGGCAGCATGTTTGCTGGATGCGATGAGAGCCCGGGAACATTCGAGCTCTATCAGGGAAGAAAATATAAAGTATACCGTGGAATGGGATCTATTGCAGCTATGGAGAACGGCAGCAAGGATCGTTACTTCCAGGAGAACGCCAAGAAGCTTGTTCCAGAAGGTGTTGAAGGACGTGTTGCATACAAAGGACACGTTGAGGATACCGTATTCCAGTTAATTGGCGGTTTAAGATCCGGTATGGGTTACTGCGGAGCAGAGAACATTGAGAAGCTGAAAACAACAGGCAGATTCATTAAGATCTCCGCTGCATCTCTCAAGGAGTCACATCCACATGACATCCATATCACAAAAGAGGCTCCAAACTACAGTGTAGATGAATAATAAAGGAAAAAAAGGTAAGACCGGTAAAAAGTCACCCAGGCCGTCCCATAGCGGGCGGCCTGTTTCCGTAAAGAAAACTTCCTCCGGGTCTTCCAGAAGAAAAAAGAAGTCTTTGAGAAAAAAGAACCCGATCAAGATCCTGCAGAGGATTGTGCTGATATGTATCATTGTGATCGTTGCTTTTGCTGCGTGTGCGTTAGGATACGCATTTTTTGAGATGCGCATGGAACAGAGTGAAACTCAGTCCGGACAGGAAGAAATATCCGGGAATGCCAGCGGAAATGGCGGACCGGAACAATGGCAGGCAGAAGGAGCACCTTTTATTGATGTGGAGCTTCTGACACCGAATTCCTATTCCAGACCACAGATTTCTATCGAACAGGTAAATTATATAGCCATTCATTATACGGCCAATCCGGGATCTACTGCCATATCCAACCGGAATTATTTTGAAAATCTTGCGACAACGCAGGACAACAAAGTCAGCAGTCATTTTGTGATAGGTTTGGAGGGAGAAGTGGTACAATGTATTCCCACTTCAGAAATATCCTATGCCACAAATTCCAGAAATGTAGATACCATATCCATTGAATGCTGCCATCCGGATGAAACAGGGCAGTTTAATACAGCAACCTATGATTCGGCGGTAAAGCTGACAGCGTGGCTTTGTACACGCTTTGGACTGACTTCGGATCAGGTGATCCGTCATTATGATGTCACAGGTAAAGACTGTCCGAAGTATTACGTGGAAAATCCCGATGCATGGATCCAGATGAAATCAGACATTGCAGCACAGATCCAGACAGATTATGCATTACAGGGGAAATAAAGTGTTATTGTTTATTTTGTGAGCAACAAGAAGTCTGGAAAAATAATTTCTGAAAATAGGGGCTTGAAAATTAAGAAGAAGTATTGTAGTATAACAGCAGAAGCTGCATGACTGGCGGAAAGTAGGATTACCTACAGGGAGTGCAGTGAAGTGAGAAGCCGACCGCCTGGGCAGCCTGATAAGGGGTGTCCAGGCGGTTTTTTGTTACCGTTCATATCCTGGGATAAGCCCCGGGCCTTACATTAGACAAGGAGGACTGTGAAAAATGACGACATTTTCACTTGAAAAAGAACTGAAAGAAAATTCCTATCCGGGAAGAGGAATTGTGATCGGACGTTCCGCTGACGGGAAACATGCAGTTACTGCATATTTTATTATGGGAAGAAGCGAGAACAGCAGAAACCGTATTTTTGTTGAGGATGGGGAAGGAATCCGTACACAGGCTTTTGATCCGTCCAAGCTTACAGACCCGAGCCTGATCATTTATGCACCGGTACGTGTCCTTGGAAATAAGACCATCGTAACAAACGGTGATCAGACAGATACGATCTATGAGGGAATGGACAGACAGCTCACCTTTGAACAGTCTCTCCGCAGCAGAGAGTTTGAGCCGGATGCGCCGAACTATACACCTCGTATTTCAGGTGTTCTTCATGTTGAAGACGGTAAATTCAATTATGCGATGTCTATTTTAAAGAGCAATAACGGAAATCCGGATTCCTGTCTTCGTTATACATTTGCCTATGAGAATGCGGCGGCAGGACAGGGACGTTTTATCCATACTTATAAATGCGATGGAAATCCACTTCCAAGTTTCGAGGGAGAGCCGAAGCTGGTAGAGATCCCAAGCGATATTGATGAGTTTACGGATCTCCTCTGGAAGAGCCTGAACCAGGATAATAAAGTTTCTCTCTTTGTTCGTTTTATTGACATTGAGACAGGAAAATATGAATCCAGGATCGTAAACAAGAATAAATAAGAAAATAGGGATATCACAGAGAACGGAGGAGCTTTTTCATGAAAGAATTACAGTTAAAATACGGATGTAACCCAAATCAGAAACCATCAAAGATCTATATGGCAGATGGAAGTGAGCTTCCGATCCAGGTACTCTCCGGAAGACCAGGATACATCAACTTCCTGGATGCCTTTAATGGCTGGCAGCTGGTACGTGACCTTAAGAAAGCAACCGGACTTCCGGCAGCAACTTCATTTAAGCATGTATCTCCGGCAGGTGCTTCCATCGGACTTCCGCTGAATGAGACACTGGCAAAGATCTACTGGGTAGGTGATATGGACTGGAAGAATTTTTCCCCGCTTGCATGTGCGTATGCAAGAGCAAGAGGTGCAGATCGTATGTCATCATTTGGTGATTTTATTTCTCTTTCTGATGTCTGCGACAAAGATACCGCAATGCTGATCAAGAGAGAGGTTTCTGATGGTGTGATCGCACCAGGATATACAGAGGAGGCTCTTGAAATTCTGAAGCAGAAGAAAAAAGGCAATTACAATGTGATCCAGATCGATGAAAACTATGTTCCAGAACCTTTGGAGCACAAACAGGTATTTGGAGTCACCTTTGAGCAGGGCCGCCAGGAGCTGGCAATTGATGATGCGCTGATCTCCAATATTGTAACAGAGAATAAAGAGCTTACGGAAGAAGCCAAGAGAGATATGAAGGTTTCTCTGATCATCCTGAAATATACACAGTCCAATTCTGTATGCTTTGTTAAGGACGGACAGGCTATCGGCGTTGGTGCAGGACAGCAGTCCCGTGTACATTGTACACGCCTTGCAGGTCAGAAGGCAGATAACTGGTATCTCCGTCAGTGTCCGAAAGTACTGGAGCTTCCGTTTAAAGACACGATCACACGTGCGGAGAGAGATAATGCCATTGATGTTTACATTGGTGAGGAATATATGGATGTCCTTGCAGATGGTGCATGGGAAAAGACATTCACAGAGAAGCCGGAAGTGTTCACAAAAGAAGAGAAGAGAGCATGGCTGGATGGTCTTACCGGCGTGACACTGGGATCCGATGCATTCTTCCCATTCAGTGATAATATCGAGCGCGCATATAAGAGCGGTGTAAAATATATTGCAGAGCCGGGTGGATCTGTACGTGATGACGCAGTTATCGATACATGTAATAAGTATGGAATGGTGATGGCATTTACAGGAATCCGCCTTTTCCACCACTAAAAGATGCATGCCTTGGCCATGATATGCAGCTGAAATAAAAGATAAAAAATATAAAGTCCCGAATCTGAATTTCTGGAAAAAAGAGATCAGACCCGGGACTTTTTGATCGAAAAAGGATAGTTTTAAAAATAAAAAAGAACTCTGAAAAACTCAGAGTTCTGAAGAGCGATAGACGGGGCTCGAACCCGCGGTCTCGACCTTGGCAAGGTCGCGCGTTACCAACTACGCCACTATCGCATATGTCTTATCGTTTCAAGTGTTTCCCTCAGCGACAAGACATATATTAGCATAGATTTTATATTCTGTCAAATGTTTTTTGGAATTTTTTTGAAATTATACACAACATATAAAGTTTATTCCAGACGTCTGAAATAGAACTTGTATATGACAATATTTCGGTGGTTTATGAGTTATTGTCTAAGTGGTAATAGCGCAAAACATGATCCGGATAGTATTGGTCACCATAGTCCCATGGACCGGCAGGATCATGAAGGGGATCATCTTCATCACGTTGTGTGCCGCCGCTTGCCATCTGAGCAAAGGCCTGAGCACTTTGGGCCGTCCACACAGTCTGACCGTTTTCTTCCAGATAAGCAAAATAGGAATCGGCTCCGAAATTGTATGCCTGCAGAGCCAGACGGATTTTGGAAAGATCAGTCGGACCGGTACAGACGGCCTTTTCCAGAGCATATTTCAGTTCCTGGATGCCACAGGAAATAGAGTAAGAAGGATCTGTGATACCATTGGGCTGCTGAGGATATCTGGTGTTGTAGGCTCCTTCTGAGGACTGCATGGGATCGGTACCCTGTCCGGAGCTTTCCTGCATCATCACAGCCAGGATCAGGTCTACATAGTCGGACATATCATATTGTGCTGCTTCGCTGGAAACCTCATCGCGATAAGCTTCACAGGCTGCATTGATCTGATGGGTTTCCTTCTGCCTGCCGGAAAATTTGGAAAAACGCAGAAGGATACAGCCCACGATCAGCAGAAAAAGACATGTCAGAAAGATCTTCTGCCTTCGCACCTGCTGTACACGGAGTTTGTGGCGCTGTTTTTTAGTAAGGGTTGGTTTCTTGTGTTTTGTATTCATATAAGTATTGTATCCGTTACGGATAGATTTGACCAGTTAAAAAATATGATCTTTTTGTTAAAAATTTCTGAAGACTGTCCTGTGAAATTGCAAAATATGATCTGATATGCTATGATAGTCGGGACAAACCGTAGAATGCCGGAAGAAAGGAGGCAAGATTTCATGCGAAAAAAGCTTCTGGCAATTATTTTATGTGCTTCTATGCTTTTCCCTGCATCCGTATCAGCAGAGGTACTGGGATATGAAGCAACACTGGATACATATACAAAGGAGAAAAAAACACCTCAGCAGTTTCAGATCGATGATGGGGCGGGAAATACAGTAAATGTTTTGGCGAAGAGTGATACGCTTTATGTTACAGCGAAAAATACGGAAATCCGGTCCAATCCGGGAGACAGTGGTACAGAGCTGCGTTCTGTGATCCTGGGAACGAAACTTGAAAGAATTGCAGTCTGTGACAATGGCTGGAGCAAGGTGACCTTCCAAAAGAAAGGTGAGGACAAGATCATCGGTTATGTTTCGGACAGCGTGCTCAGTGATACGGAGATCGTAAATAAATTTACAGATACAGTTACAGCGGCACAGGACAGTGATATCCTGGATTATCCCGGCAAGAAGGACGGAGAGGTTGTAGGAGAGGTCCTTCAGGATGATGAGCTGAAAAGAACAGGTACGGTAGATGCTATCTGGAGCAGGATCGTTTACACAGATGACAGTGGTTCAGATCACGTCGGCTATATTCCGACCAGCTGCCTGGAAGGTTATCAGGCTACGGAAGTGGCCAAGGCAGAGCAGGAAAAGAATACAAAAGCAGGATCCCTTACCAAGAGTTCCGGGGAGGGCGTTTTTGCGGATGCGGTGGATGGTGTAACTTCCACAGGTGGTTCCGGAAGTATCGCAGCTGGCGTACAGATCGGAACGCCGGTATCAGTATCTTCGGACGCGACACTGAAACCACTGGGAACATTCCGGATCACGCATTATTGTCCGTGCAGCATTTGTTGCGGACCATGGGCGAATGGAATTACTTCCACAGGAGTAACGGCCACTACCAACCGTACGATCGCAGTGGATCCGAGTCAGATCCCATACGGTTCCAAAGTAGTGATCAATGGACAGGTTTATGTTGCAGAGGACTGCGGAGGAGCGATCCGGACCAATTGCATTGATGTATATGTGGCAACACACTCCGAAGCAGAGCAGAAGGGCGTGTTTTATACAGAAGTTTATTTGCTTCAGTGATCAGAAAAAGACTGCTGTAGATTCCACAAGGGATTTGCAGCAGTTTTTTGTATAAAAAAACTCTGACCAGCAGAGGCTATTCTGCGATCAGAGTAAAAAAATAATGCCCAGAGCCGGAATCGAACCAGCGACACGAGGATTTTCAGTCCTCTGCTCTACCAACTGAGCTATCTGGGCATGTCTCTTTCGAGTACTTTGTTACTTTAACACATTTATGTAGAGAATGCAAGGAAAAAATAAAAAAAGCAGATGTTTTTCTGAAAAATCTGATTTTCAAAAAAACATCTACAATATTATGGCTACAGATTTATCTGGCAGCAAGATAGATTTTTTCCATATCTTTCATGTTCAGCTGTTTGAACACACCGATGGTACGGGTGTCTTCAAAGCTGCATTTAAACGCTAGATCATGGATCTCCTTTTCTGTAAGATCAAGACCAAGCTCATGAAGGCTGGTAGGCATCTGGATGGAACGGAAATAATCTTCCATGGCTTCTATGCCGGCAAGAGCAGTTTTGTTGAAGTCGGTACTGCAGGGAATGTCAAAGATATTGACTGCAAACTGGGCAAAGCGTTCCGGATTTGCATCATAAACGTAACGTGCCCAGCTTCCCCACAAAGCGGCAAGACCGGCTCCGTGAGCCACATCGTAGGTGCCGCCCAGTTCATGCTCCAGCTGGTGACAGGCCCAGTCACCACCGCCGGTTCCGCAGCCGGTAAGTCCATTGTGGGAAAGACTGCCGGCCCACATGATCTCTGCCCGTGCAGTATAATTATCCGTCTCCTTCATCAGGATCCGGGAGTTATAGATCACGGTCTGCATCAGAGATTCGCTGATACTGTCGGTGATCTCCATGGTTTCGATATTTACAAAGTACCGTTCCATAGTATGCATCAGGATATCCACACAGCCGCTTTCGGTCTGATATTGCGGCAGGGTATAGGTGAGGCGGGGATTTAAAATAGCAAAACGTGGGCGGCACAGATCGTTGCGGGCACTACTCCGTTTCAGCCAGCCCTCTTCATTGGTGATCACACAGGATCCGCTCATTTCACTTCCGGAAGCTGCGATCGTCAGGATAACGCCTACAGGAAGACAGGCTTTTGGGGTTTCGGTGCGGAGAAAAAAGTTCCATACATCTGTATCCGGATTGGCAAGTCCATAGCCGATGGCCTTGCAGGAATCAATAACGCTGCCACCGCCAACAGCCAAAAGAAAATCAACCTGTTCTTTGCGGCAAAGCTCAATACCCTCACGTACCTTGGAGAGACGGGGATTGGGAACCACACCGCCAAGAGTGACATAGGAAATTCCAGCTTCATCCAGAGAAGATCGGATCTCATCGATCAGACCGGAGCTTACTGCACTGTGGCTGCCATAATGGATCAGTACTTTGTTGCAGTTCTGCTCTTTTAGAACAGTGCCGATCTTAAGGTGTGTATCTTTTCCGAAAATAACCCGGGTAGGGGTAAAATATTCAAAATTTCTCATAGAGATTAGGCTCCTTTTTATGATTCATGATCTATTGATAAATATAAGGAATCCGTTTCCTTACAGGTCAAGCAGATATTTATGATCCCGCAGGGGTATCATCTTGATTCATTTAATTGGTTTAAAGTCGTTATAATAATAGCATAGAAGAGAAACAGACGCAAATAAAAGCTATTGAAAAAAAGGTGTAATTTTGGGGGAATGTGGTATAATGACTTCTGTGAAGGAAAAGTGACCTGATCACAGAAACAGACCAATGCGAAGCGTATATTATAGAACAGATCCAAACGAAGAAGAAAGCAGGTGTCTGAAATGGAGAATATCATTATCATAGGAGCAGGTCCGGCCGGAATCTCGGCAGCACTTTATGCGGCAAGAGGAAATATGGATCCGCTGATCATAAATACAGGGATCGGTTCACTGGAAAAAGCGGAGAAGATCGAGAACTATTACGGACTGGAACAGCCGCTGTCCGGCAGAGAGCTTTTCGAAAGAGGTCTTGCCCAGGCAAGAGCACTTGGAGTACGGATCCTGGATGCCCAGGTTGTGGGAATGGGTGGTTTTGATACTTTTGAGGTGAAAACTACCGCAGGAGATTTTGAGGCACGCAGCGTGATCCTGGCAACCGGAAGCAGGAGAGCTTCTGCCAGGATTCCGGGAGTAAAGGAATTTGAGGGAAAAGGTGTCAGCTACTGCGCAGTATGTGACGCATTTTTTTACAGAGGAAAAGAAGTGGCAGTGCTTGGAAACAGTGATTTTGCTCTTCACGAGGCGGAAGAACTTTCTCATACCGCTTCCCGTGTGACGATCTTTACAGATGGAAAGAAACCGGAATTTTCAAGAGAAAATCCGCTTCCGGTTAACACCATGAAGATCCAGGCGATCGAAGGGGATGAGCGTGTTTCCGGCATCCGCCTGAAAAGTGATGTGTCCATGCAGGAAGCAGGTACCGGAGCAGATTCTTTTGTGCCGGCAGAGGGAGTCTTTGTAGCACTTGGTACAGCCGGAAGCTCGGAGATGGCCCGCCAGATCGGAGCGGAACTGAATGAAAAAGGAAATATCCGGGTCAATGAAGAGATGGAGACTACAGTTCCGGGACTGTATGCAGCAGGTGATTGCACCGGTGGACTTCTCCAGGTGGCAAAAGCTGTTCATGACGGTGCCCAGGCAGGACTTTCCGCCTGTCAGTATGTGCGGAAGCTTCTGAAGGCGTAAGCATAAGCTGATACTAAAAATAAATACAGGATCAAGGAGGAATTTTATCATGGCAAAAGTTTTTACAACAGACAATTTTGAAACTGAGGTATTAAAGGCAGAAAAGCCGGTACTGGTAGATTTTTGGGCAACCTGGTGCGGACCATGCAGACGTCAGGCTCCGGTCGTGGAAGAGCTTGCAGAAGCCGGATATGAGGTTGGAAAGGTTGACGTAGACAAAGAGCCATCACTGGCACAGCAGTACAAGATCATGAGTATCCCCACACTGCTGGTATTCAAAGAAGGAAAAGAGACCGCACGTTTTGTGGGACTGACATCAAAGACAGAGCTTGAGGCAGCGCTTCAGTAACCAAAACAGAAAACAGAAAAAACAGATACAGCTCTGGGAACCGAAACGGTTTCCAGAGCATTGTTGGCTTACTGAAAATTTAGACAAGGGTTAATCAAAATATGGATGAGAAAATAATAAAAAAGAATGCAGTGCCTGTGATCGCGGCAATGATCACAGCGCTGGCCTTTTCTTTTACGGGCCTTCCAATGGATGGAAATACTTCTGTAGAAAAAATGAGCGATGTTTATAATGGATTGGGATGCACGGGCTTGCTTGCATGGATCCTGCTTCTTATTTTATACGTGAAAGGATGGGAGGGCTACCGGAAATACAGAAACTGGCAGGCACATGTTTTGGCAGTGATCTTTTCGGCGGGAATGCTTCTTGGAACTTCTTATTTTACAAATGGAAACTGGGATTTTCTGTTTGGCGCAAAGAAACAGATCCTGATCTCAGCCGGATGCTTTATAGGATTTTATATTATCTGTGATATGGGAATCACTTATTTCTGGAGGATTCCTGAGATGGAGTTCTTCCGAAAGGCCTGCGGGCGTATCCCGGCCAGAGAGGAAGAAGTAATGTGGTTCCGCCTGGCAAAGATATCTATGATCATTGGATGGACACCGTTTATCCTGGCATTTCTCCCAGGTTCGATCCCGGCAGATGGATTTCGGCAGCTGGATGTATTTTTGGGAGCTATGCCGCTGGACAATCATCATCCATGGGTCCTGACGATGATCATGGGTGGACTGCTGACACTTGGAAAAACTATCTGGTGTTATAATTTTGGAGTATTTTTGATCGTCATTGTGTTTACTTCTGTGGAAATCTGGTGTTACAGTGCGGTAGTCCGCTATCTGTACAGATGGAAGGCTCCAAAATGGATACTTTTTGGTACTGTTCTGCTGTTTGCATTTGTTCCCATATTTGGAAGCTATGCCCAGGCAGTGATCAAAGATGGATTATATACGGCAGTCATTACTTTGTATTTTGCAGTGTATATAGATATTTGTCATTCCTTTTCCAAGAGAAAGGCAGTATATTTATTTCTTCTGGGAATCAGTGTTTGTCTTACCCGAAATAATGGCATTCATCTGGTCCTGCCTTCTTTGATCCTTTTGTTTTTCTTCCTGGTAAAGGGCGCGAGGAAATATGCATTTATTGTAGCTGTCTGTGTTTTTGCCTGTTATCTGGGCGTAGAAAAGGGGGCAGCACCTGCCCTTGGCGTGGCACCTGGATCCCGATGTGAAATGCTTTCGGTACCGTTTCAGCAGACTGCCCGATATCTGAGAGAATATCCGGATGATGTAACCGCAAGTGAGAAGAAAGCGATCAACAGGATCCTGGATTATGATGTTCTTGCCGAGAAGTATAATCCGGAACTGTCGGATCCTGTGAAAATTACATTCAGGTTCAGAGATGATGATAATGATCCTAAATTGGATGGATACATGAAAGATTATTTTAAAGCCTGGTTTGCCATGTTCTGTCGTCATCCGGGAGTATATGTCCAGGCGACATTGAATAACACCTACAGCTATAATGATCCGTTCCATATGGGAAGAGGACAGCAGGGCGTGTACCGGTTCTACATAGATAAACTGTATCAGAAGAAATCCGGGATCGATGTCAGTTATGTTGGGCCAAAAAAAATCCAGTATATATTCCGGCTTTATGATGAATTATGGATGCGCGCACCTGGCCTGGGACTTATTTTAAGTGCAGGAACGTATACCTGGCTTACTCTGTTGCTGATGGGATATCTTCTGGTGAAGAAGCAATGGAAAAAACTCCTGATCTTTGCCATACCGGTGCTGAATATACTGATATGTCTTGTGTCTCCTGTAAATGGGATGATCCGTTATATGTGGCCGGTAATGACTATTATGCCGATGCTGTTCTGGTGGATCCTGCAGCCGGCACCTAAAACATCTTCAAATTAAAAAGTATTCATCATTTCATAAAGACGTCTTTTATCCAGAATGCGGATCGATCCCCGTGAGATCTGGATAGAGCCGTCTTTATTCATTTTTTTAAGGCTGCGGCTGACAGCTTCTCTGGCACTTCCGATGGAGCGGGCGATGGCTTCCTGTGTGAGAGCGAGCTCATCGGAACCGGTATCTGCAGCTTCATCCAGAAGAAAGGCTGCGATTCTCTGAGTCAGGGTCATAAAAAATGTCCGTTCGATTCCTGCGATCACATCTGAGAAATGTTCAGTTGTCCGTTTGTAGATGAAATTTTCCAGATAGATATTGTTTTTCATCAGCCGGGAAAAAGGAACTGCCGGAAGCAGAAGCAGATCACAGTCTGTTTCTGCATCGATCTGTACATCAAATGTAATGGCAGAAAGCATGCAGGAGGCGGAAAGAGTGCAGATGTCACTGTCCCTTAAACGGTAAAGGGTTGCTTCTTTTCCCTGAGCGGACAGTAGATAAACACGGAGAACTCCCTTCAGAAGAAAAAGAGTTCCCAGGCACTGGCGCTCTTCAGACTGTATGGCAGCACCTGCCGGGTAATGAAGCTCGCGAATGTTATCAAGAAGAAAATTCCGATCTTCTTCCGTCATATGTTCCCAGAAGGGAAACGCCTGAAAATAATTCAGACAGCTGTTTCGATCCATAAAAAGATTACTCCTTTATAAAAATATATAGTACTCATTTTAACGCTGTTTGGATGGAAATACAACAAAAACGGCATTTTTGCGACAGGAGGGAAATCCCTGTTTTTCTATTTACATCCGGTGGCGGGAACGTTATAATCATAAAGCGAAAAGGATCAACAGAGAAATAATGAAAACTGCCGGGGAAAGAAATTATCCGACAGAAGTTAGGAGAATATAAAATTTGAAAATCTTACTTGCAGCATGCAATGCAAAATATATCCATTCCAATCTTGCGGTATATAACCTGAAATCCTGTTCCGGAGAATACAGCTCCAGGGTTGTGGTCAAAGAGTATACGATCAATCAGATCAGGGATGACATTTTAAAAGATATTTATCTGGAGCAGCCGGATGTGGTCTGCTTTTCCTGCTATATCTGGAATATTTCCTTTGTCAGGGAGCTGGTGCCGGATCTTAAGAAAATCCTTCCACAGGTGGAGTTTTGGGCAGGAGGCCCGGAGGTATCCTACGATGCGGTGGAATTTCTGAAAAAGAATCCTGCGTTTTTTGGAGTGATGGTGGGAGAAGGAGAGGAAACCTTCCATGAACTGGCAGGTTATTATATAGAAAGAAAACCGGAAACTTTGAGCGGGATCCGCGGAGTAGCTTTTCGTGATGAAAACAAAGGCAGGGATATTGTACACACGGGCTGGCGGGAATTGATGGATTTAAGTAAAGTTCCGTTTGCATACAGCAATCTTACAGAGTTTAAAAACCGCATTATTTATTATGAGAGCAGCAGGGGATGCCCCTTTTCCTGCAGCTACTGCCTTTCTTCCATAGATAAGAAGCTTCGGTTCCGTGATATTGAGCTTGTAAAAAAGGAATTGCAGTTTTTTATTGATAATAAAGTTCCTCAGGTCAAATTTGTGGATCGTACCTTCAACTGCAAGCATGACCATGCCATGGAGATCTGGAGGTATATTACGGAGAATGATAACGGGATCACCAATTTTCATTTTGAGATTTCAGCAGATCTTCTCCGTGCGGAGGAGCTGGCGCTGATGAAAACCATGCGTCCGGGCCTGATCCAGCTGGAGATTGGTGTACAGTCCACCAATCCTCAGACCATCAAAGCCATTCGTAGAACCATGGATTTTGAAAAGCTGAAAGGGATTGTAGAGCAGATCCACAGCTTTGGAAATATCCACCAGCATCTGGATCTGATCGCAGGACTTCCCTATGAGGGATACGACAGCTTCCACAAGTCCTTCTGCGATGTTTACGCACTGCGTCCGGAACAGTTTCAGCTTGGTTTTCTGAAGGTGCTGAAGGGCTCACACATGATGGAAATGACAGGGGAATATCAGATTCTTTACAAGGATCGGGAACCCTATGAGGTACTTTCCACAGCCTGGCTGACCTACGGGGAGATTTTAAGGCTGAAAATGGTGGAAAGTATGGTGGAAGTGTATTATAATAGTGGGCAGTTCAAAAATACCCTTGTATTTCTGGAGAAGTATTTTGACGATCCTTTCCGGATGTATGAGGCACTTGGCAGATTTTATGAGAAAAAAGGATACTCGGAGATCTCTCATTCCAGGATGAGGCGCTATGAGATCCTTATGGAGTTTGCCGGAGAACAGAAAGAGATCCCGTCGGAAGCACTTTCCGATGTAATGCTCCTGGATCTTTATCTTCGAGAGAATTTAAAGAGCAGGCCATCCTTTGCTTCAGACCAGAAGCCGTATGAGCGGCTGATCTGGGATTACCGGAAAGCGAAAAAAATCCCGAAAACCGCCCATATCGAGGTGCTCCGGGATGGAAAGAAGCTTCTTTTTGATTATACAGACAGGGATCCTTTGACCAACAATGCGCAATTAACGGATATTACAGATGAGGTGAATGATAATTATGGGAATGTTTGATCCGAAAAAAAGAAAAGTGATCACAGCGATCATCGCAGTTATTCTGGTACTGGCAATGGTAGTTCCGACTGTGCTTTCGCTGATCATTTATTAAGGCGGCAGTTATGAAACTTGGAAAAAAAGCACTGGAGGCGCTTCAGGCAGAGATAGACGGACGGCTTATGCCGGGAGACGAGCTGATCGTGGCAGGCCCTGTGGCAGCAGAAGGAACTGCATGGATCACAAAGAATTATCATGACAGGCTGCGGGAGTTTTTTGCAGAACGGTTTCTCGAGGATGCTGTAAAGCTTCCTGAGGTTTACGGAACAGGAACAGAGAATGATAAAATTTGGAAAATGGCGGAAGAATCCGGAGCCAGTGCCCGATATCGGATGGGAGAAGGCGGCTTTCTTGCTGCCCTCTGGAAAATGGCGGAGGCATCCGGAGTAGGTCTTAGTGCAGATCTTCGAAGTGTGCCCATCCGACAGGAAACCATAGAGATCTGTGAGATCCTTGATGTGAATCCGTACAAGCTGCTTTCCGGCGGAAGTATTCTTATGGGAATCCATGGCGGTGATGCGTTTGTGCAGCAGTTGCGGCGAGAGGGGATCATGGCAGCAGTGATCGGGCAGACCGATTCCGGAAATAACAGGCTTCTTTACAGCGGCGGAAATGCCAGATATCTGGAACGCCCGGCAGAAGATGAGACCAAAAAGCTTGGCTTTTTGATCTCATGAGCAAGCAGCGAAGCGGATTGCGAATGCATATTTTGTATATTTAATGCTATGTAGAAAAGAGGAAAAAAATAAATGGGAGTTTTGAATATTGTGCTCCATGAGCCGGAAATTCCGGCAAATACAGGAAATATCGGAAGAACCTGTGTGGCAACAGGAACCAGGCTGCATCTGATCGAACCGCTTGGTTTTCGCCTGAATGAAAAGGCCATCAAGCGTGCAGGTATGGATTATTGGGAACATCTGGATGTGACCAGATATCTAGACTATGAGGATTTTCTCAAAAAGAATCCGGGAGCAAAGATTTATTACGCAACCACCAAGGCACCTCAGACTTATACAGATGTGCAGTATGAGGATGACTGTTTCATTATGTTTGGCAAGGAGAGTGCGGGAATCCCGGAGGATATCTTGGTAAACAATCAGGAAACCTGCGTGCGAATCCCGATGATCGGAGATATCCGTTCCCTGAATTTAAGCAATTCAGTTGCCATTGTGCTTTATGAGGCGCTGCGACAGCATAATTTTACGCATATGAATCTGGAAGGCCACCTGAGAAATTACGATTGGAAATAAGCCTGCAAAGAGTAAATAAAAACCGCTGATCCGGAAATACTGTAGGAGATATTGAGAGATATTTCTTTTACAGCCTTCCGGATCAGAGGTTTTTTGATGTTTTATTTTGCTTTTTCCAGTGTAAAGATAAATTCTGTTCCAACACCTACGGTGCTGATCACATTGATATTCTGCTTATGAGCGTTGATGATCTCTTTTACAATGGCAAGGCCAAGCCCGGTACCCTTGCGGTCTTTTCCACGGGAGACATCGATCTTATAGAAACGGTCCCAGATCCTGGAAAGACTTTCCTTTGGAATTCCGCTTCCATGGTCTTTGACTGAGACAAAAACCTTGCCATGATTGACTGTGGTTTCCAGTGTGATAGAAGAATTGTCGTTGCTGAATTTTACTGCATTGTCCAATAAATTGTACAGTACCTGCTGGATCTGTTCCATATCTGCACGGACAAAAAGCTCTTTTCCCGCAAGGAGGAGCTCCAGACGGATGTTTCGTTCCGAACAGGTTCCCTCAAAGGTGGCGGCTGTGGTACGGATCGTTTCATTGATATCAAAACGCCGCATATGCATCATACGCTTTTTGACATCCAGTTCGTTTAAGGTAAGGAGACTTCGGGTAAGCTTCTCCAGACGGGTGGATTCAAAAGCAATGACTTTCAGATAACGTTCCTGCATTTCCGGTGGGATGGTACCGTCCAGCATGGCTTCCACATAGCCTTTGATGGAGGTCAGAGGCGAGCGGAAATCATGGGACACATTGGAAATGAATTGTCGTTGATACTCTCCGTTTTTGTTTAGCTTGTCTGCCATGTAATTCAGGGAGTGGGAAAGATATCCCATCTCATCTTCAGAATCTACTGGGATCGTGTAGGTAAGATTTCCGTTGGCAAATTCCAGGGCACCCTTTAAGATTTCTTTCAGAGGTTTGTGGACCCTGTAAAAATAGATCAGAAGAAAACTGAAAAACAGTGCATAGATCACAATAAAGATCAGGACCATAACCTCTACGATATTGCTGCGGCTTTCGTAGAGGTTTTTCATAGGGTAGTGGATCACCAGATAACCAGTCACCAGATCCGTATCTTTTATGGGAACGACTGTGCTTAGCTGTGTGGTTTTTAATGTCCCGTAAAACGTACCGGAGGAATAGCAGGTATCTTCGTAATCTTCCGGTCGGAAGTTCCTGACGGTGATATCACCGGAATCAGAGGACTGCTGGTTTGTGTTTATCAGAACGTTCCCATCTGTATCCATAACCCAGAAATCTGCATTTTGAAAGGCTGCTGCAGAGGAAAGAGCCAGGGTGAGGGATTCGTTTTTGGGGTTTTTTACAGCCTGACGAAGTTCATTTTTGGAAACCAGTTGGCTGGCAGTGCGGTAAAGGGACTCTCCGGTAGAGCGCTCCAGCCTTTTTTCTACCAGGTAGGAGCCACCGGAGGAAAGCAGCAGAAAGCAGATTCCGCCCAGCATAAAGTACAGGATCAGCAGTTTAGTATAAAGATGCTGTTTCATGAATCCTTTACCTCAAATTTGTAACCGATCCCCCAGACTGTGGAAAGAGCCCAGTTTGGGTTATCCTTGATCTTCTCACGGAGACGTTTGATGTGAACGTCTACGGTTCTGGTATCGCCAATGTATTCATAGCCCCAGATGTGATCCAGAAGCTGTTCTCTTGTGAAAACCTGATTGGGAGAAGCTGCCAGGAAATAGAGAAGCTCCAGCTCCTTTGGCGGCATATCGATCTGGTGTCCCATATAAGTTACAGAATAGTTGGTCAGGTTGATCACCAGATCCGGATAGGAAACACATTTTTCCTTTGGTGCGGCAGACGGAGATTTTACATGAAATCTGCGCAGTACCGCACGGACACGTGCCACCAGTTCTTTGGAGTCAAAAGGCTTGATGATGTAATCATCCGCTCCAAGTTCCAGTCCCAGGACTTTGTCAAAGGTTTCTCCCTTGGCGGAAAGCATAATGATCGGTACATCGGAGGTGTGACGGATCTCACGGCATACCTGGTATCCGTCAATGCCCGGAAGCATGAGATCCAGAAGGATCAGATCCGGGTGAAAAATATGGAACTGCTTCAGGGCTTCCTCGCCGTCATTTACGATCTTAGTCTCAAAGCATTCTTTTGTGAGATAGAGAGCAACCAGCTCTGCAATGTTGTTGTCATCGTCAACAATGAGGATTTTCTGTTTTATAGCCATGGCTTCAGCTCCTTTTTATTTCTTGAATTCTACAATGGTCACGCCGGCATCGCCTTCTCCGAATTCGCCGAGACGGAAAGAAGCTACGTGCTTTTGGCGCTTCAGGTAATTGTGGACACCTTTGCGGAGGGCACCGGTACCTTTTCCGTGAACGATACGGACGGATTTCATGTGTGCGATATAGGCGTCATCCAGATATTTATCCAGCTCTGCAACTGCCTCATCTACGGTTTTCCCCAGAAGATTGATCTCTGTGGAAATGCTGGCTGCCTTGGACATACGGATCTTTCCGGCGCCGGTACGCTGCATGGACGGAGTGGTGATCACCGGCTCGTCCACAAGCTCCAGATCGGAGATATGAACCTTGGAACGGATGATACCCATCTGCACAAAGAGATATCCTCTGGAATCCGGATGACTGGAAACTGTTCCCTTGAGATTCAGGCTGAGCACCTTTACGGTATCGCCAAGAGAAAGATCGGATGGCTTCAGCTGTTTCTTTGGCTTTTGCTTCTGCTGCCTGGAAGACATTCCATTTTCGGCTTTTGACATACGTTTTTTCAGGTTCTGGCGCTCTTTTTCCACGGAAGCGGTATCTACGTGATCCTTCTGGAATTTATGGAAAAGCTTCATGGTCTGATCTGCGTATTCCTTGGTATCGCGGAGAATCGCATGTGCCTGTTCATTGGCTTCTCTGAGAATCCGCTCTTTACGTTCATCCAGTTTTTCTTCTTTTTCCTGAAGGGATTTTTTCAGCTCTTCTACCTGTTCTTTGTAACGGGCAATTTCAGCACGCTCGTTTTCGATGGTGACGCGGCTCTGCTCCAGGGATGTCAGAACATCTTCAAAAGATTCATCCTGCTCGCTGATCTGTTCCTTTGCTTTGTCGATGATGAAATCCGGAAGCCCCAGCTTGGAAGAAATGGCAAATGCGTTACTTTTTCCCGGAACACCGATCAGAAGGCGGTAGGTCGGACGTAAGGTTTCCACATCGAATTCACAGCAGGCATTTTCCACACCTGGAGTGGAGAGGGCATAGATCTTCAGTTCGCTGTAATGGGTGGTTGCCATGGTACGGATACCCTGCTCGTGAAGATGTGACAGGATCGCAATGGCAAGAGCGGCACCCTCGGTAGGGTCCGTACCTGCACCAAGCTCATCGAAGAGGACCAGGGAATCCTGATCTGCGGATTTCAGGAAGGAAACCACGTTTGTCATATGAGAGGAGAAGGTACTTAAGGACTGTTCAATGCTCTGCTCATCTCCGATATCAGCATAAACCTCGCGGAAAAGTGCAAGTTCGGAACGATCCAGCGCCGGGATATGGAGACCCGACTGTCCCATCATGGTAAGAAGACCTACGGTTTTCAGAGAAACAGTTTTACCACCGGTGTTTGGTCCGGTGACAACCAGGAGGTCAAAATCATCCCCGAGACGGATGTCAATAGGAACGGCTTTTTTCTTATCGATCAGTGGATGACGGGCCTGGCGAAGCCGGATCCGGCCTTCTGTGTTGAAAACAGGTTCACTGGCGTTCATGTCCATGGCAAGTGCGGCACGGGCAAAAATAAAGTCCAGCTGTACCATGATGGAAAGATCTGCGTGAATAGCCTCCAGCTCAGCAGCTACCTGCTGGCTTAAGGATGCAAGGATCACTTCGATCTCTTTCTGCTCTTTCAGCTCCAGCTCGCGGATATCGTTGTTCAGCTTGACAACAGCCATGGGCTCAATGAAAAGAGTGGAACCTGTGGCGGACTGGTCGTGAATCATACCGGGAACCTGGCCTTTATATTCAGCCTTTACCGGGATACAGTAGCGGCCGTCGCGCATGGTGATAACGGAATCCTGAAGATAATTCCTGGCACTTCCTGCAACCAGAGAAGAAAGCTGGGTGTGTATCCGGTCATTGGTGGCCTTGATGCTGCGGCGGATCTGGCGAAGCGTGCTGCTGGCATCGTCACTGATCTCATCCTCGGAAAGGATACAGCGGCGGATCTCTGTGCTGAGTGGTGTCAGAGGTTCCAGTGCCGCAAACATTCCGTCAAGGGAATCGGTCATTCCGTCATCACGGTCACTTCTGGAATAGGCCTTTACACGACCGGTATTCTCAAGAAGACTGCAGACAGAAAGCAGCTCCGGTGCATTCAGGGCGCTGCCAACAGTAAGACGTTTTAATGTGCCACGGATGTCCTTGACACTGCCGAAGGAAATGCCGCCTTTTTTGAACAGGCGTGCAAGGGCATCGTGTGTCTGCAGCTGCATGGACCGGATCTCTTCAATGTCTGTGGAAGGGGTAAGCTTCCGACAGAGATCCTTTCCCATGGGGGAGGAGGCCTTGTCTGTGAGCAGATCTATGATTTTATAGTATTCAAGTGCTTTGTATGCTTTTTTGTTCATTGTTGCTGTAGTTACTCCTTTTTGTTACTTCTGTTGATTCCGTGTTTTTCTGCGTAACACAGGATATGCAAAAAAACACTTCGTTTCCTATTTTACATGATTTCCATAGCAAAGGAAAGTAAAATGTGTTATGATACTGAATAAAGCCCGGAAGTAAGTGGAAACTGTGCAAAAATGCCAGAAAGCCCGGACCGGGATGCGGCCAAAGATCATAAAGAAAGTCTGGCTATGAATGCAAAGTGTGAAGCGGATGTGTTCGTGAGTATGTCTGCTTTGAAAGTAAAAAGAACAGAAAGGCAAGAATTTTATGCGTTTTTTAAATGAATTACATGAGGGAGACAGAGTAAACGGGATCTATCTCTGCAAACAGAAACAGGCAGCTACAACGAAGAATGGCAAGCCCTATGAGAATCTGATCCTTCAGGATAAAACAGGTGTGATCGATGGTAAGATCTGGGATCCCAATTCTCTGGGAATTGATGAGTTTGATACTCTTGATTACATTGAGATCATGGGAGATGTGACAAGCTTTGCAGGCGCCATGCAGCTGAATATCAAGAGAGCACGCAAGGCAGGAGAAGGGGAGTATGATCCGGCAGATTATCTTCCTACCAGTGAGAACAGTGTGGATGATATGCAGAGCCAGCTACGAGAGCTTATCAACAGTGTGAAGAATCCCTATCTTTCCCAGCTTCTGAAGAAGCTCTTTGTGGAAGATCAGGAATTTATGAAGATATTTGAGGGACATTCTGCAGCGAAGACCGTACATCATGGCTTTATCGGCGGGCTGATGGAGCACACTCTTGGAGTGACCCGTCTCTGCGATTATATGGCGAATGCATATCCACTATTGAACCGAGATCTTCTGATCACAACCGCACTTCTTCATGATGTGGGCAAAACGAAGGAGCTTTCTGCTTTTCCGATGAATGATTATACAGATGAGGGACAGCTTCTTGGACATATTGTGATCGGGGCACAGATGGTGCATGATCTTGCAAAAGAGATCCCGGATTTTCCGGAGAAGCTTGAAAATCAGGTGATCCACTGTATTCTTGCACATCATGGTGAGCTTGAGTACGGTTCTCCCAAGAAACCGGCACTTGCAGAGGCAGTTGCCCTGAATCTGGCAGACAATACAGATGCAAGGATGGAGACACTGACAGAAATTTTTCACGCAGACAAAGGCAAAAAAGAATGGCTTGGTTTCAACCGGCTTTTTGAGTCCAATTTAAGAAGAACAGGAGATATTTAATACATGGAATTCCGTAAAAACGATATACTCACTTTAGATATAGAGGATTGCGGAGTTGACGGTGAAGGTATCGGGAAAGCCGATGGCTTCACCGTTTTTGTGAAAGACGCCGTGATCGGAGACCGGATCAAAGCCAAGATCATCAAGGCAAAAAAGAACTATGGCTATGGCCGCCTGATGGAGGTGATCACACCGTCTCCATACCGTGTGAAACCTGTCTGCTCTATTGCCCGCCAGTGCGGAGGATGCCAGCTTCAGGCATTATCCTACGAGCAGCAGCTGAAATTTAAAGAGAAAAAGGTTCGTGGACATCTGGAAAGAATCGGAGGTTTTCAGAATCTTGATATGGAACCGATCATGGGGATGGAAGACCCCTATCATTATCGAAACAAGGCACAGTTTCCGGTAGGAAAAAATAAAGACGGAAAGATCATCACAGGCTTTTATGCAGGAAGAACCCACTCCATCATTGATAACCGAGAATGTATTCTGGGAGTGAAACAGAATAAAGAGGTTTTGGACCGTGTGATCGGACACATGGAAAAATATCATGTACAGCCCTACGATGAGGCCACGGGAAAAGGTCTTGTACGTCATATTATGATTCGTTACGGCTTCCATACAGATGAGATGATGGTCTGTCTGATCTTAAACGGAGATAAGATCCCTGCAGAAAAGGCTCTTGTGGAATCACTCTGTGAAATTCCGGAAATGACCAGCATTACCATCAATGTTAATAAAAAACGGAACAATGTGATCCTGGGTGATCAGCTTCGCCTCCTTTGGGGACAGTCCTATATAACGGACAGCATCGGAGATATTTCCTATCAGATCTCTCCCCTGTCCTTTTTCCAGGTCAATCCCATCCAGACCGAAAAACTGTATGGAAAGGCTCTGGAGTACGCCGGCCTTACGGGAAATGAAACTGTCTGGGATCTGTACTGCGGAATCGGAACTATCTCCCTGTTCCTGGCCCAGAAAGCAAAATTCGTCCGCGGCGTGGAGATCGTACCACAGGCCATTGACAATGCAAGAGAGAATGCGAAGCTCAATGGCATTGAGAATGTAGAGTTTTTTGTCGGAAAAGCAGAGGAAGTGCTGCCGAGAGAGTATGAGAAGAATGGCGTTTATGCAGACGTTATCGTGGTAGACCCGCCACGGAAGGGCTGTGATGAGGTACTTCTGAATACGATCCTTAAAATGAAGCCGGAGAGGGTTGTGTATGTGAGCTGTGACAGTGCGACACTGGCGAGGGATCTGAAGGTGCTGTGTGCGGAGGATTATGAACTGGTGCGGGTTTCTACTACTGATATGTTTCCGCAGGGAGTCCATGTTGAGACTGTGTGTTTGCTGTCAAGAAAATAAAATCAAGTGCTGAAAAGCGGCGTATTTCCGGGCTTTTTGTAAGGTTGGTATCATCAGAGAAGCCTTGCGGAAAGCTCGGTTTTATTATATGGAAACATATCTACTTTTCGGTCTGATTGGAGAGAAATTGAGTACCGGAGAATAGCGGTAGGGTTTAGGCTGTGGATTAGATGTCAGAGGTTGTGTCACTAGGATTGTTGTCAGAGCCGACCGCAGTTTAAGCCACTCGATACTAAGGGGCAGACTTGGCAGTGGAATAGATAACAGGAGGATTTGAAAGATGATGGATAAAGATTATTTGTATCAGATTGATATTCGAGAATGGATAGAGAGAGGATTAGATGCTGACATAATGGTTCCTGTATCAGGAAATAAAATTGATAAAAAGTATGATATATACCTTCAGAGTTTTCTTCTTCCTTTGAATGAAGTTGAAAATGATATGGAAAATGATACATATAATGCACATACATTGATGCCTGGAATTACAGTTTACGGTTCTTGGGAGGATGATGAAAAGGTTTATCATCGTTGGGGAAATGACAATGGTTATGAACCACTTGTTATAAAAAGAGAATATAATGGCGTAGCTACAGATTCAATAGAAATTGTTGAAGAGTTTCGATTATTATTCAATCTGTATTTCAATTCACAAAAAAATGAATATATTGATGTTTCTAACGGTGAAGGAATTACCGTAGTGAAAATGAATGATAATGGGTATGTAACTATACATAAAAGATACTTAAAAACGTATCTAGCAGTAAAAGAAAAAGTATTGATGATACATATTGATAGCAGGTGCGTTTCTATCGATAATTCGGAAAAAATCAAGGAAGATGGATTGGTTTATAGAAATAGCGAAAACACAATTTTTTATGCACTTAATATCGGAAATACATCAACTGGACTAAAAAGGAAAAATTATTCCATCATTTATGCAAAAAATGTTGTCTCAGGTTGCAGTTTATGTGATAGTAATATTTGGCCGTATAATGAAGAAAAGACTTATGTTGATTTTATTATTGGTATAGATGAGAACGGAAAAGAAATACGCCATACTTGTAATCCGAAAGAATTAAACAACTACTTCGGGGCAAATCCAACAGCGCCGCACTATTTAACACCTGTATATTTTGACAGTGCAGTACTGAATAAGTATTATTCGAAACCTGAAATTTATAAAGTCGAAGATGGAATTATTCGATGTGGTGTATTGTGGTCATTGTATATTGATAATAGTAATTCAGATTATGTATCAGCTTATTTAGGTGATTTAGGAAGAGATTTACCAAGTGAAGCCGAGCAGCATTATTGGAGGGGATTTAACAAGTCGATTGGAGGAAAATTGAGCAAAACAAAAATAAAGAGAGATTTTATGTGTATTGCATCAGACTCAGAGTCTCCAGATTTTGTTTTTAAGAAAGCTTATACACGATTAAATAGAGTTTTCACTGAAAAGTATGGATGGCCTTTATTTTTATCATTAACAGAGCAGGATGCTTATAATTTTGAAATATTACGAGTTCCAGTAAATAATTCAATTACTGAGATGGATATGCTGGTTCTTTCTTTAGTCAAAATACTGATTGATTCTTTAAATGAAAAGAGCATTTCAAAACGGTTAACTGGTAATTACGAAAAACTTGTAGGTAGCATTTCAAAAATAGAAGCTTGGCTATGTGAAAGTAATATCGAAAACTATAATGAGCATATTAAGTTCTTGAGAAATCTACAGGAGTTACGTTCAAGTGGAACGGGACATCGTAAAGGAAAGGGATATCAAAAAATTACGAAAAAGCTTGATGTGAAAAAAGAAAACTATGCAGAAACCTTTTCCTGTTTGTTAAAAGATGCTACTAACTTTTTAACGTTCATGGAATTAAATATTGAAAATTTGAAATAAAATGAAAAGGCTCCCCATCACCGGGAATTATCCAGTGGTGGGGAGCCATTGTATATCTATAGAGTTATGCATCCACATCAATGCTGACGCCAGATTTCAATTCAACTATTATGCGGTCATCCCAGATGGTGATCTGCTTAATCCAGCGTCGCACCAGTGATTCATCGAATTCAGTAAGGAGGGCGGTCTGCTGTGAGATGTAATCCTGCAAGTCGTTAATTCTCTTTATCTGTTCATCCCTTGCGGCGGTATCGACAGTGGTTTTCTGACGAAGTTCTCGGAATCTGAAGATCTCATCCGCTATTTCGTCGTAGTCCTCTTTACTGTTGGCTTTTTGAATCAGCTCCTGTTGCAGGGCCATTAGCTTCTTGTCAATGCTGTCTATGGCTGTTACCTGTGAAGCTCGGATGACTGCGGCAATGTTAAGCTGGAGCTGTGCCTGATAGTTATTTTTGTCGCCGAGTAATTGATTGATGGCATTGACAACGGCATCCTGAAGAACCAGCTCATTGATGGTTCGAGCGTGGCATTCAAGTCCGGTGGATTCCAGCCTGCTGATGCAGCGCCAGACAATTGATTTGACGCCTCGATTGTTCCAGTGGAGTCTTCGGAACATTTCACCGCATTCGCCGAAAATGACGATTTGGGAGAAGCAGTGATTGCAACTGTAGCTTCGTTTTTTGCCATTGTCACTGGTTTTTACCACTCGTCTGCGGACAAGTTCTTCCTGTATCTGCTGGTAAATGTTCTTCGGAATAAGGGCTTCGTGATCGCCTTCTACATAGTATTGTGGAACAAGACCGTTATTTTTAACTCTGGTCTTGTTTAGAAAGTCTGTAGTGTAGGTCTTTTGAAGCAGGGCATCACCGATGTATTTCTCGTTTCGGAGAATTTTGTTGATGGTGCTTGTGTGCCACTTTTCCCCTCCGGCACCGGTAAGGATACCGTCACGCTCCAGGCCTGCAGCAATCTTGTCCATACTGAGACCTTCTAAATATTCTCGATAAATGCGCTTTACGATTTCTGCCTGTTCTGGATCGATGATGAGGTTGCCGTCCGCGTCTTTCGTGTATCCAAGAAAACGATTGTGGTTGATTTGTATTTTCCTTTTGTGATGATATGCTCTATCACCACGGTTCCGGCGGCTTGGCCCTGTCTCCAAAGTCGGGCGTTGGTCTGCTGATATAATTCCAGTGACCATGTCAGACCAAACCAGATAAGGGTGGAACCGCCAGCCTGTAGATTGAGTCCATGACCAGCAGATGCAGGATGAATGACTGCGACTGGTATCTTTCCAGCATTCCAGTCGGTGATGTCCTTGCTGGACTTTATTTCTCTCACATCAAAGCGCTTTTTGATTCGTGACACCTTCCAAGGAGAGTGGAAGCCCCATCGTGGCGGACCATATCATAGAGCAACGCCAGCTTTCCGGTTTCAGATATTCTCCGGTCGGATAACCTAAGAAACGAGAAAGACAGATGCGTTCAAAGGTAGCGTTGAAGGCCCACTTGATGACACATTCATCCTCTAGAGCAAGAAGGATTTCTTTTGGAATCTGTTCTCCGCAGGCAAGATCAATGACCTGAACGGGCTGGTTATCTACACTGTAGGCAAAGAGTAAGATTTCAAAATCAGGTGACTCTACATAGCGATATACTCCGGTTTTCTGAAGTGGCACATCGCTGTAGGTTTCAATATCGATACTGAGTGTTTTCATGAGATTGTCCTTTCTACAAAACAGGCAGCAGAGAAATCCCTGCCGCCTGCCTTGTTACTGTTTATCTTTATTGGATTTATATTTATTGATGTCACGACGAATGTGGTATACCGCATAACTAACAAGGTAAAAAATGATTTTTCCTACGTTGTAGATGATGAAGCCATATACCGCCGCAAAAAAGGTATAGGAGATGACATTAGCAATAAATAGATTTAAGATTTCTGCAAATTCATTCATAGGTTGTCTCCTTTTGTCAGAAAATGTGCTGGCGGCAGTGAGTTCCACCGCCAGCAGGTTGATAGATTACTTAAAGTCTTTCATGCGCTTTTCGTGGTATTCGAGGTCGCGCTTGTCTTTTTCCTGCTCACGCTTTTCACGTTTATGGTCGTTGATGATACTCTGAATCATAGAGATTGCAGTAGTGAGACCGACGCAAGCGAAGCAGCCGATACAGATGTTTACAAGAATTGTGCTAATCACGATTGTCTCCATAGTTTGCTACCTCCATTAGTCAAGAAAATCATCGTCGTTATCAGTTGCAAAGTCAGATTCAGCAGATGCCTTACCGCCAAGAGGCTCGCCATCATGAATCTTCTGCAAATTGTTAAGGCCACAGGCGATGCCTTTATTGCCAGAGCTGTTGAAAGCGTAAAAACTGATGCTGGCACGACCGTAGATTCCAGAGTAAACCTCAGAACGAGTGAGGATAGGATTGCGGTCTGCATCTACGATACCAGGTGCAGAGGTTGCATTTGCATTCACAAAGAAGCTGCCAGCGTATGCAGGATCGTCCGGTCTTTCAAGATCTCCGTCACGAAGAGGCGTCTTAAGTACAGAAAGAGCAGGTACGGATTTACCATTGCCCTTGAGCTTTGCTTCACCTTCACGGTATGCAGCCTCGATAGCAGCTTCAATCTTTGCAACAGTCTTTGTGTCGGATTTTGGGATAATCAGGCTGACACTATATTTCGGAGTGCCACCGTTGATGGATTTAGGTTCCCAGACGTTGGCATAGCTCCAACGTGTGTTAGGACCAGTGATAACCTTCATGGGATTTGTCATTTTTACATTTTTACTCATTGTCATATTCCTCCATAAATCATTTTTTGCTGTGTTCATTGCCGGGCGTTTATCGCTTTCCGGCACAAGAGTAGGTTTGCCTTGTGGCTTTTCAATATAGGCTGCAAGGAGTTCCTCGAAGCGAGATTTGCCGAGTAGCTTTTGCATAGCAGTGATACCAAGTAGCTTCTTTTCATAAGGGTCAAAACCAGCAGATTCGACAGCCTTTGATACAGCGGCTTCGTTGGTATATCTGCGATTAGAGCGACCTTCGACCAGCTTCCAACCGGTCCATTCTTTACCGCTGATTGCCTGCTGGAGTGCATACTCCTTGATGTCGTTGGCCCAGGAGACCAGCTCGTCGACACGGGAAAGAATGACTTCAATTTCTGAATCCGTAAGCAGTGGTGGCAGTTTGAAATCGTGCTGTGCGAGTAGAAGATTGGCTTCTGCTCTGGCCCGGCATTCATGCTTTGCCTTACAGAATCCGCACCATTCACCGCACAGGAAGTTTCCATCACTGGCAAAGGCGAGGTCTGCGGTAGGCTTCAGAACTTCATCGGCCCACTGATACAGGTCATCCTTACTGACTTCATAGGTAGAAACGTTCTGACGTCTGGGCTGGTAGATGGTCATGCTGACCGTATCGATGTCATAAATATCATCGAAAAGCTCCAGAGCGCCAAGAGCGTAGCATTTCATCTGTGGATTGTCTTCAGCGCAAACAAGTATTCCAAGACCGTGTTTGTAGTCAATCACATGCATAGTTCCATCGCTGATGAGAATAGCATCTGAGGTTCCGAAGCCTTGTTCCACCCAACGGGAAAAGTCCACTCGTTGTTCAATCAGAACAACTGGATCGGAGCAGGTCTGCTTGGCATCTTCCAAAAGCTCCATAATAAAGCTGGCGTACCCGGTGGCACAATCTTCCATTTCGGCGTTGTACCAGTCGAGACTTTTGGTTGGATCAGTAGCTTCCATGCCGAGAGCTTTAAGGAGCTTGTATTCACAAAGAGCGTGTGCGTCGGTACCTTCTGCAGCATAATCACTACCTTTATCCTCATAGGTTTCGCAGAGTCTTGCTGACGGTGGGCAGTGGAGCCAGCGGTCAGAAGATGATGCGGAGAGGATTGAATGTCCTTTAGGTGGCATATTAGAGCACCTCCACTTCCCTAAGCAGGGCTTCATAATGTTTCGGGTCTACGAGTGACAACTTGCTTGCACCGTACTTTTTAAGAAGCTCTCGAATTTCAGCTGTATGCCCGGCACGAGATTTATCAGCCAGAACAGCTCGAACTTCCTCAAGGGTCAATGCAGTTTTCGCAGGAGCAGCAGGGGCTTCTGCTTTTTCAGTAGCTTCGGATGCTCCTCCAAACTGCTGTGCGAGCCAGTTTGCTACATCGTTAATAGCAGCGGCGGCATTTCTCAGCTCTTCGATGGTCATAGCCATATCGCTCATTTTTGACATTTTCTGTTCCTCCTTCCTCGGATTGTCTGTGTGCGGCGATGATTCTGAGATTCTTCGCCATTCTTGCGGATACCTGACTGATTGCAGTGAGAGTAGCAATCACTTCTGCGTCAGTGCCGCTTCGGTTGTGAAAAGTCTGTTTCACGATGTTCACCTCGCTTTCTGTAGGTCGCTTTGTTTCGCCTTACACTACTCAATGGAGGTGAGATTGCCGTTTGGCCGAAAAAATATAAAAAAGTTTTTGAAAAGAAAAATCGTCCCCTAAAAAATCAGAGGACGACCATTCATATTAGATGTAGTCCTTAAGCTCGGAGCGGAGCTTCTGGAACAGCTTGTCCCTGCGATACACGAATGTATTACGAGAGAGGCCCATTTCCTTGCCGCAGTCACGTTCCGATTTTCCTTCCATAATAAGCTGGCAGATAAGACGGCCTTCCGGGTCCAGCTCGTTCAGCTTTGCGTAGAGGGCACGAAGAAGTTCTGCGTCCTCCATTAATTCAGCGATAGCTGCGGATTCATCCGGCATGTCATCAAGCCAGCTCTTTTCATTTCCTTCACCGTCGCTTACGGTGTTATCGAGAGAAAGCTGATCGCCAGCCTTGACATACGGACAGGTCATACAGTCCATGTCGCATAAATAGCGTTTGCTTGCAGGGCAGACACAACGGCCATGTTCCTGCTGGCGTTTACGGTAGGCGTTGATGTCACGGTAGTAGTTCGTGTAGAACTCCTTGTTTACGTCTACCCAGCTTTTGGATTCCTTGATGTAGATACGATACTGTTTGCTCTGATTGTCTTTGTTTGCCATAACATTTACCTCCTGTGATTGGCATAGATTTGTGACCAGTCACAGGTGGAAACAGAGATTTCAGGCATATTTCGCTGTAGAGTTTATTGTTCGTTCATACTCGCTACATTGAAAATAATGTCGAAAAGTGTTATGATGATTTAGTAGGGTTTGTTGGGGGTTGCTCTGGTTTATATTCATCAGATTCGACGGCCGACAAACATCAAAAAATCCCTGTGGCTTTTCACAGGGCTAGAAAATAGTAAGTTGAGTAGGCCTGCCATTCACAGTTGAGTAAGTTGAGTAGGTAAATTTGGTTAGAGGGACAATCAATGACAAAAAATGAAAATTTAAGACTGTGTGGCGGTACGTTTTTCACCTTGCTTTTAGAGGCTAGAAAGCAACTGCTGGGTGCAAATGAACACTACGCAGGAAAAAAAGATGGATTAACTGAATATGAAACTTTGATTGGTTTGGCCAGAGTGATACGTTCTGATTTAGCGACACCAATGCCGACTGAAATTAAAACAATTCAGGGTAACGCTTCAGAATATAAGAAATGTAAGAATGCAGGCGGAGGCTACTTCCCGTTCGGTGATAAAACGGCATTGAGAGTTTTTGACGAAAGAGTGAAGAACGAGTATGTGGATACATTGAGAAAAATGTGCCGCTTTGTGGATGACTTCATTGATGCTGGAGGAGATATAAAAAAAGACGAGCTACTCGTGAAAGCACTCGTCGAATTAATATCGTTGGATAATTGCATTGATGATAGCCAATCTTTCTATATCAAAGAAGATGGAACAACAGCGCAGAAAAAAGAACTCATAAATATGAAAGAAATTCCTTTGCAGTCATTTCTATTAGGTATATTTCATTATTCGGTATGTAGTGTTGATAATGTAGTTGGAGCTGAAACATTCGATTTCTGGTGTCCGTCTGCCGGTGGAGCAAAAAGGACTTACAAAGGAGATATTGGTGCCGATTGGCCAGTAGATATCAAACTCAGATACATTCAGCTTGAAGATTGTGACATAGCTGAGAATGATGCTAATGGCTCACCAGAAGATGTCATAGTTGAAGCGGACTGTGAAGATCCTCATCAGAACAAAGAAAAATCTAAACAGCAAATGGTTTTTAATTTCAACGTAACTGGAAATAACAATAGCTTCATTCAGCATGTCGATAGCATTACGAACAATTATTATGGAGGGCAGAAAAAAGATGGAGAATAAATTACAGCCATCACAACCGGGAGCTTTGCAAGCGCAAACACCGAATACGACATTTAATTTGCCCGGTAACAATAATACATTGGTAGCTCATACAGACGCTGTGAACAATACCTATAGCGTAATGATGGTGGGTGGGGCACCACCCATGCCGGGAAGCCCTAACGCAGTGCACACCATTACATTAAATACAGATTTCTATCACCTTCTGGTTGTTGGAGATGATGAATTAAATCCTCAGTACTGTCATTGCCTTGTTCGAAAGGACAGAGCAATAACGGAAAGTACCTCAAAAGAACTGAAAGCAGCTTATGCGGCTTTGCCAGAAGATGCAATATCGGTGCTGAAAACCTATCCGGCAATTATTGCGACTGAGAACCACACTTATGGGAAAACAGATGAAGACCACTATGCTGCGTATGGGTTGATTGTTGATGTAAAGATTCAGGACAATGGCATTAAAGTATATTATCAAATACTTAACTGGATACCACAGCAGAAAATAAATGAACTTCGGTTTGAACTCGGAATCGAAGGCTGCAGCGGAACGAATGAATTGAATCGTATGCACTGGGCAATAAAAAAGATAAATGCAGTAGAGGTATTAAGGGAAGCTGGGATACAAGTCTTTTCTTTATAAATACGCAACCACTCATCTGGAATCGAACATGGAGGAATAATATGAGTGCAGAATATGAAAACATGCAAGTTGAAAAATGGGTAAACCTTGAAGATGTAGCAGAACACCTAAGTTTGAGTCAGGATACAGTCCGTACTTGGATAAAAGAAGGAAAATTACCTGTATATAAAGCTGGAAAACGATATAAATTCAAAATCTCTGAAGTTGACGAATGGGTCAGAGAAGGAAAAATTAAAGAATAGAAGCAGGAGGTAGATTTGCATATGAACCCTAAAATGAAATCAGCAATAGAAAAAATAACGTTAAACGATGCCACATTTTCCAATGAGGTTATAGAACCGACGTATGTAAATTTCTTCTATGGGAAGAATGGTGCAGGCAAATCTACCATTGCACGAACGTTTAAGGCAAACGATGAGCGTTTACAGTGGCAAGCTGGGAAGGCATCAACTGACTATGATGTTCTTGTGTATGATACAGATTTTATAAATGCTAACTTGCGTAACTATGGAAATCTTGCTGGTGTATTCACCGTAAATGAAACTAATATTGCTATTCAAGAGCAGGTTGATACACTCAATGCAGAACGCAAGAAAATGGGTGAGGAATATAACGGACATAAGGCCGCTATAGACCAGAAAACAGCGGATAAGAATACCGCTTTATCGACATTTCAATCAGACTGCTGGAGCAAGAGTGCGGAAGCCAGAACACTATTCGATGAAGCTATTAAGGGTAAGAAAAAAGCTGCATTATTCGCTCAAGAAATTTTAGCAATTACGCCGGTTGCTCATGATGTTGAAGATTTAAAAACTCTATATGGGACCGTTTTTTCTGGCGATGCACAGCAGTACAACATGCTGTCTAAGGCAGGTAAAGTTACCTATGCATCCCTGCCGGGATATGAATTGATGGGAAAACCAATCTCCAGCAGCAGTGATACGGACTTTGCAAAATTTATTAAAGCCCTAAAAGCTACTGATTGGGTGCGAAGTGGTCATACTCATTTTGCTGGCCAGACAGACGGAAAATGCCCATATTGCCAGCAAAAACTCCCGTCTAACTTTGATAAAGAAATAGCTGCATGCTTTGATGCACAGTATCAAGATGACATCTCTGCGATTAATGCTTTTCAAAGAACATATGAATCAGAGATGGATTCCGTTGTAGCAACGCTGGAGGGCAATGTATCTGCTGCTATGCCGGAATTAGACTTGTCAGAATATGAAGTAAAAGTTCAGCTTCTTGTGGATGCGATAACCATTAATAAACAGAGAATTGCAGCAAAGATTAAAGAGCCGACATCCATTGCTTCCTTAGAAGATACTGATAGTTTGCTCATTGAGATTGGCACTCTGATTGATGGCTTTAATAAGAAAATCAAAGAAAATAACGAGATAGTCAGAGACCTCAAAACAAAGAAGGTTCTATGCAAAAAGCAGGTGTGGGAGTATCTTGCAGAGCTTTTGAAAGCTGATGTAGCTGCGTACAACAAAGCACTGTCTGATTTGGACACTGAAATAAAAGCATTGAAAGATAAAATGGAACAGTTAAAAAAGGATGCTACTGCCAAGAAGAAAGAGGCCAATGAACTAAACAAACAGATTGTGAATACTGAGGCCACTATCGATAGCATCAATGTTCTGCTTGATAATTCTGGTTTTGAAGGTTTCCATCTTCGTGCAAAGGACGGAGTAGCAAATACATATGAGGTTATTCGGCCGGATGGAACTGTTGCAGAAAAACTGAGCGAAGGTGAAAGAAACTTTATTGCATTCTTGTATTACTATCACCTTGTGAAAGGAAGCCTTAATAGTGAAGCTGTAAAAGATAAAATTGTTGTTATTGATGACCCGGTATCCAGTATGGATAGTGGAGCATTGTTCATCGTCAGTGCTCTGGTCAGAGAGATGATTGAGGTTTGTTACAACAATACGGACTATCGAAGCCATAAAGTCGACGGCGACTATATTAAGCAGATTTTCATTCTGACTCACAATGTTTATTTCCATAAGGAAATTACGCATCACCAAGCAAAGAGATATCACAGCGTTTCGTTCTATATGATTCGTAAGATAGAAAACATTTCTTCAGTTAAACTTTGTGTGCGTCAGAGTCAGAGAGTACCTACCGAGCAAGAGAACTATAATCCAATTCAAAACTCGTATGCTGCTCTGTGGGATGAATATAAGGAACTGAAAACAGCAAATACGGTGAAGAATGTAATCCGACATATTCTTGAATACTACTTTATTCAGATATGTGGCTACGAAGGAAACGACCTTCACAAGATTGTTCTGGAACAGAATAAGCTGTTGTTTGTGGATGAAGTGGAAGGACAGAAGCCTAATTATGACCGATACAACCTTGCTTCAAGCATGCTCACATATATGAACGACGGCCCAGCTGTTATAAGTGATGGCTTCAACTATATTGATGATGGCAGTGATGTGGAACAGTGCAAAAAAGTGTTTGAGTTGATTTTCACTGCCATGCATCAGGAACAGCACTATAAGATGATGATGGGAATCGAGGACTAAGTCCCGATTTTTGGACACTTAAACATATAAAATTAACAATGACTAGGGTTAGGAAGCTCTTAGTCTGATTGGAGGAAAATATAATGGCACAAAAGCAGACTATCGATGCAATGTGGGACGATAGCCCTATCGATGTATCAACAGAGGTGAATTTTATCTGGTCTATTGCAAATAAGCTGCGTGGTACATACCAGAGTGATAAATATAAAGATGTAATCATTCCGATGGTTATCATCAGACGTTTTGAGTGTGCGCTGGAACCTACCAAAGACAAGGTGGTTGCACAGTTTAAAGCAAACCCAAATTACCCGGCAAAAGCTATGTATCGTATTTCGGGGTTTCAGTTCTACAATACTAGTGAATTTACACTTGCAGAATTGATTAATGATGCCGACAATTTAGCAGCCAACTTTAAAGCGTATCTTCAGAGTTTTTCTCCTAATGTGCAGGAGATTATTGTGTCTGCTGAGAAAGGTTTGGACTTTTATAAGCAAATTGACAAGATGGATAAAAACGATCGCCTGTTAAGTGTCGTCAAAGCATTTTCAGAATTGGATTTGAATCCTCGCACGATTGATAACGTAAAGATGGGATACATTTTCGAGGATTTAATTCGTAGATTCTCTGAAAACGCTGAGGCTGGTGATCATTACACTGGACGAGATATCATTAAATTGATGGTAAATATTTTGTTAGCTGAAGGCTGTGACGATATCTTTGACGACGGAAAAGTAATTACAGTTTTGGATCAAGCATGTGGTACAGGTGGTATGCTCTCCACAAGCTATAACTTCATTAAGAGATATAATCCTACTGCAGATGTTCGTCTTTTTGGGCAGGAAATCAATCCGGAATCTTATGCTATCTGTCTTGCAGAAATGCTCATCAAAGGTCAGAATGCAGAGAATATCTGCTATCAGGACACTATGAAGAAAGATCGATTTGCTGAAACCAAGATGCGCTTTGTTATTGAAAATCCGCCATTTGGTACTCCGTGGGGAGGTAAAGATGCAGCTGAAGGTGTAGAAAAAGCAGTTAATGATGAATATGCAAAGGGATTTGAAGGCCGTTGGGGTGCTGGGCTCCCTGGTTCCGGCGATATGCAGATGCTGTTTTTGCAATCTGCTATTGACAAAATGGATGATAACTTTGGTCGTGCTGCTATTATTGAAAATGGTAGTCCATTATTTTCAGGTGGTACAGCTTCTGGCGAAAGCCAAATTCGTCGTTGGATGTTAGAAAACGATTTAATCGAAGCAATTATTGCATTGCCAACAGATCTGTTTTACAACACGGGCATAGCTACATATATCTGGGTGCTTTCAAAAAATAAACGTGCTGAGCGCAAGGGCAAGATTCAGTTGATAGATGCTTCGTCCTTCTTCCACAAACTGCGCAAGGCTCTGGGTGATAAGAAAAATGAAATATCTCCGGAAGACCGCAGCACCGTAACGAAGCTCTATGCAGAATTTGCAGAAAACGAGTACTGCAAGATTTACGACAACGAGGAGTTCATTTACCGTGAGTACACGGTTATGCAGCCTCTTCAGCGTAGCTATGCCATTACAGAGGAGCGTATCGAAGCTATGCTGTCTAAGGGTGCGCTTTCTTCTCTCTATGATCAGGCTAAGGTTAATGAATTGGAGAATGCTGAAGAACTAACTGGCAAAGAACAGAAAAAATTGGAATCATTCCAAAACAATCAGGCCTTATACGATGAGATTATTACTACATTGAAAGCTGTCACTTCAGAACAAGTATATAATTCACCGACTGAGTTTATGCCTGTACTGACTAAGGCACTTGCTTCGGCAACATCTGATAAAAAATTGCTCGACAAGATTGCTAATGGCCTCTCTATTATGGATAAGAATGCAGAAATTCAACGTGACCGCAAGGGAAGGATTATTTACGACAAAGAAACCAAGGACACCGAACTGGTGAAATGGGAGGAAAGCATCGAAGATTATATGGCACGTGAGGTTTTGCCTCATATCCCGGATGCCGCCGCTTTCTTTGAGGAAGATCTTGGAAAGAAAAAACCTGTCATCAAGACCGGTGCTGAAATCCCATTCACGCGGTATTTCTACAAATATCAGGCATCAACGCCAAGTGAAGAGCTGGAAACAAAGTTTATGGAACTGGAATTTTCGGTTTCAAAGCGTGTGGCAAAGCTGTTTGAGTAAGGTGGTGCTGATATGAGAGAAATGAAAGCGAGTGGAATCTCTTGGTTGGGAGAGCTTCCCTCCAATTGGGAACTAAGAAAAATAAAATACTGTTTGCAAGAACGAGTTGAGAAAAATAATCCTGTTAGGACAACAGAAATTCTTTCGTTGACTGCTAAACAAGGCGTCATTCCATACGATCAAAAAGAAGGTGGAGGAAACAAACCTAAAGAGGATGTGAGTGCATACAGACTGGCTTATCCTGGGGATATCGTAATGAATAGCATGAATATATTGTCTGGCTCTGTGGGGCTGTCGCAATATTTTGGTTGTGTTAGTCCTGTTTATTATATGCTTCGCCCTTGGAATGCAAAGGAAGATGTACGCTACTATAACTATATCTTTCAGACAACGATGTTTCAACGCAGTTTGTTTGGACTTGGAAATGGCATTCTTATTAAAGAATCTGGAAATGGAAAATTGAATACAATTCGAATGCGCATTCCGATGGATAAGTTTGGCGGCCTTTTTATACCGGTTGCTCCAACAGGTGAGCAGCACCGCATTGCCGATTTTCTCGATGCTAAATGCGCTGAAATTGATGTGCTGACCACCGACATTCAAACTCAGATCGACACGCTGGAGCAGTACAAGCGGTCTGTTATCACCGAAACTGTCACCAAAGGACTGAATCCCGATGCCGAGATGAAGGACAGCGGGATTCAATGGATTGGCAATATGCCTTCACATTGGGAGGTTATTCGTGGCAAGTACATTCTACGATATATGCAGAAGCCGGTGCGTGATGATGATGGTGTAATAACCTGTTTCCGCGATGGTGAGGTAACCCTGAGAAGCAATCGACGTGAAGATGGTTTTACGATGTCTGATAAAGAAATCGGTTATCAAGGCATTGATATCGGTGATCTGGTTGTACATGGTATGGACGGCTTTGCAGGCGCTATTGGCATTTCTGATTCAAGAGGCAAGGCGTCACCTGTGCTTAATGTTTTAGATACCAACCAAAACAAGCGATACATTATGTACTATCTTCGTAGCATGGCGTACAGTGATGTATTCCTTGCACTGGCAACCGGAATTCGAGTTCGTTCTTGTGATTTGCGTTGGAACAAGTTAGCGGATCTTTCATATCCTGTTCCACCGCTGGATGAACAAAAAGCGATTGTTGAACATGTCGATGCAGTGCTTGCAAAGGCGGATGATGTTATCTCTGATAAGAAAGAGCAGCTTGCAACACTTGACGAATATAAGAAATCACTCATCTTTGAGTATGTAACTGGGAAGAAGGAGGTTGTCTAATGGCTACTTTTGAAGAACAACTTAATAATCTGCTAGAAAGGACTCATTCTATTAAAAGCCCAATTAATGCAGCGGCAATCGGTACGGATATAAACGAATATAATCGTCCGAGTGAAGTATGGATCAATGATGTAGAGATTTTTTACAATAATTATCTTAAAGAACATCCATTAGGCGACCGCATGAAAACAATTCTGTTTCATAGAAATCTGGATGCTTACAAAAATCTCGTTGGATGTTTGGAGAGCATCAGTAAGGACCAAGATTTTATAAATAAAATGAACGGAATTTCAATGGTTAGTGTACCAAAGTATCAGGCAAAAACCTTGCCTGAATTTGATGTGTTTATTTCCCATGCTAACAAGGACAAAGAAGATTTGATTGAAGAATTATATCAGTCATTAAACAAACTGGGGATTAAGATTTTTTATGATAAAGAGTCTTTGGAGTGGGGAGATAATTGGAAGGATCGTATTCTGAACGGCACGAAAAAAGCAGAGTTTGCAATTATCGTTATTTCGGAAAACTTCTTTGATCGAGAGTGGACCGAGCGTGAATTGAATGAGTTTTTAAATCGACAGAATAGAAATGGACAGAAGCTGATTCTTCCGATTTTGCACAACATTACGGTTTCACAGTTACAAGAAAAGTATCCATCTATAGCGGATATACAAGCGATTGACTCATCCAAGTATAGTTGCGACCAGATTGCTTTGCTTTTTGCACGTCAACTAATCAAACGGCTGAAAAGTGAGTAAGGAGGGATAATCAATGGATGATAAAACGATAATTGATATTACGAACTTGGATGCGGAAAAACATGCAGAAAATGCTGCAAAACGAGTTGCTTCATACAGCGAGAAGCTTCTTCATCACGCATCAATTCTTTCCGAAAAAGAATATCAGAAATTTCTTCTTGAAAGACTGGAAAAGGATAATGGTTACGTTGTTCGTAAGGCAAGTGACTTTGATCGTTATTTTGCAGTTGACCGTGAGATGCTCTTTAAGTTTCTAGAAGATACTCAGCACGAAACGATGGAATATCTGAGAAAAATATATAAGTCTGATTTGGAAGAGACGATTGTTAGTTTTATCAATGCTGAAACGACAAAAACTCGTGGCAGCCTTCTTGATGTGCTGAAGCATGGAATCGAAATTTCTAATCAGAAGCTGGAACTCATGTACACAAAACCGGCAACTACATTCAATCCAGATTTGACTAGAAAGTATGGACAGAATATTTTCTCTGCAATGGAGGAAGTGTGGGCCAGCGATAAAGAACGAATTGATGTTGTTATCTTTTTGAATGGACTAGCTATTATTGCATTTGAACTTAAGTGCAATGCAGCTGGGCAGTCTTATCAGGATGCAATTTATCAGTTCCGAACCGACCGTAGCCCCAAAACACGTCTTTTTATGTTCAAAGCAGGTACGTTGGTAAACTTTGCTATGGACTTAGAAGAAGTGTATATGACAACAAAACTCGCAGGTGACGCTACATTCTTCCTTCCTTTTAATATGGGAAACGGAGAAGGTGTAACTGCTGGTGCTGGAAATCCTGCGTTTGAAGATAAGTATAGCGTATCTTATATGTGGGAAGATATCCTTACAAAGGATACGATTTTGGACTTAATAAGTAAGTTTATTTTTGTCGAGACAAAAGAAAAAGTAGATGATAAGACCGGGAAAATCAAACGTTCTGAGAATTTGATATTCCCTCGTTATCACCAGCTGGATGTTATTCGAAAAGTGCTTGCCGATGTTAGAGAAAATCGCACTGCACAGAATTACTTGATTCAGCATAGCGCTGGATCTGGAAAAACAAATTCTATAGCATGGTTGGCACATCGTTTAACATCTCTTCATGACGAAGAAAACAAGATAATTTTTGACAACATCATTATTGTCACTGACCGAGTTGTTGTTGACCGTCAGCTTCAAAAAGCAATCATGGGAATGGAGCATAAGGCCGGATTGATTCGTGTTATGGACGATAAGTGCAATTCAGCTGACCTTGCGATTGCATTGAATGGTAATACAAAGATTATTGCAACCACAATTCAAAAGTTCCCGTATATTGTTGATAGTGTAAAGGACCTTAAGAATAAAAGTTTTGCAGTAATTATTGATGAGGCACATTCTTCTACTGCAGGTAAAGATATGGCTGCGGTAACAATGTCGCTTGGTTCTGGTGATCAAACTGAATCAGATGTTGAAGATATGATTTCAAGTGAAATCAAAAGAAACGGTAAGCAAGCAAATGTATCAATTTTTGCATTTACAGCTACACCTAAGCCGACAACAATTCAGTTGTTTGGTCGTTTGAATACGCATGGCCAGAGAGAAGCATTTCACGTTTATTCGATGAAGCAGGCTATAGAAGAGGGCTTTATTCTTGATGTTCTGCAGAACTATACAGAGTATTCAACTTTTTACCAGCTTAACAAGGAAATCGAAGACGATCCTCGTTGTAAAACGAATGCGGCAAAGAGGCAGATTGCACGCTTTATAGAATTGCATGATACTAATATTGCACAGCGTGTAGAAGTAATTGTTGAGCATTTCCGAACAACGGTAATGCAGGAACTGGGTGGCCAGGCTAAGGCAATGGTTATTACCGCGTCCAGACAAGGTGCTGTTAAATATAGACAGGCTTTTGAGGAGTACATTACCAAGAAAGGTTACGACGGAATTCATGCTCTGGTTGCATTTTCTGGAAAAGTAAAACTACCGGATGATGATAAAGAATATACAGAGGCATCTATCAATGGTTTTCCGGAGGATAGACTCACCAAAGAATTTGATACAGATAATTATCAAGTGCTTTTGGTTGCTAATAAATATCAGACAGGTTTTGATCAGCCAAAACTGTGCGCAATGTATGTTCTGAAAAAACTAAGAGGTGTTAATGCTGTCCAGACACTTTCGAGACTGAATCGTATTTGTGCTCCATATGATAAAAAGACATTTGTGTTGGATTTTGTAAATACATACGAGGATATCAAAGCTGCATTTGCTCCATACTACACCACAACATTACTGGCAAATTCAGTAACGCCTAATGCAATTTACGACTTGGAAGCTACTATTGATGCCTATGCATTATTTGATCCGGCTGACATTGAAGCTGCAAATGATATATTGTATTCACAGAAAGTAACAGGAAAACAGAAGCAAAGATTGACATTCTTCCTGCAGAAAAGCAAGAAGCTACTGGAACATTATGAATATGAAACACAGCGTCAAGCTGTGGCAGATATGCGTGGATTTGTTCGTTATTATGAGTTTTTGCTTCAAGTTTCTAGTTTTGAAGATACTGATTTGCACAAGAAATATAACTTTATTTCATACCTGTTAGCTTATATCAATATTAAGCATCCGGGTGGTGGTTTTAATTTAGATGGAAAGATCAAAGCCTCTCAATTTGTTCAGAAAAAGGGTGAAGAACATGTTTCATCTGATCTGGTTGCAAAGCCGGTAATGAAATTGCCAACGGCGGAACACTTTGGTTTGAGTGAGGATAAAGAAAAGAGACTGTCTGAAATAATCGATGAGATTAACAGCAAGACTGGCAAGAACTATGATAACGATGTTGTTGTAAAGGCTATGCTGCAGATTAGAGATATCCTTATGAAATCAGATAAACTTAAAACAAGTGCTAAGAATAATACACAGCAAGACTTTGAGTTCTCTTATTTTGATGATATTGATGATGCACTTATTGAAGGATTGTCACAGAATCAAGATTTCTTTTCAATGTTGTTGTCAAATGATGAAATGAAACATCAGGTGATGGGAATTTTTTCTGATGAGATTTATAAAAGTCTTAGAGAATCAGTATAAAGGCGGTGAAAGACAGTGTTCGATAAATTTCGACTAAAAGAAGTGCTGGTAGAGTACAAAAAACGCTTTGTGCAACAACAGTGGCCTAATGAAAAATATAAATGGGAGGCTGTGCAATGCTTTCAGTTAAATTGGGATGTCAATTCAGATGATTTTGCACAGATGCTAACAAAGTCACTTGCTCAGACGGCTAATTTGTTGACATCGGTAAATAACTTCCCAGCAAGAATGATTACCAAGTTTGCAGAGATTGCGCCAGAAGAAGTACGCTCAATGTATATTGAACTGTATGATGAGAGCAAGGATTTATACGAGAGAGTAGCCAGCTTCAAAAATAAATCTAATACGTTATTAGAGAGGTATGGCAATGGAGCGGCTCAGCATTACCAGTATGAAAATGCGATAATGACATATTTATGGCTTCGATATCCGGATAAATATTACATCTACAAATTGAGTGAAGTAAAAGCTGTCTCGTCGGAGCTGGAAAGTGATTATCGATTCAAAAAGGGTGCTTATGCTGATAACATCAGGAATTTTGTGGCATTTTATGATGAGATTTGTGCTGAACTTCAGCAGGATGATGAACTTAAAAATCTGCTTAATTCTCAGCTGACATCTACATGTTACGCTGATCCTGAATTACGAACTCTTACAATAGATGTGGGCTTCTTTATTTCTCGCTATTGGAACAAGGAGGAACCAGGTCCTAAAGCGGATGAGTGGTGGCCGACTGATTATACTCCGGCATTAACGGTAGAGGATTGGTTAGAGCTTCTGACAGATAAAGACGTATTTAATGAGAGCAGTCTCGAAATCATGAAACGAATGAAGGATTATGGTGGAAAGGCTACTTGCACTCAGCTTGCTGTGAAATATGGAGAAACCAAGAACTTTTATAATAGTGGATCTGTTGCATTGGCAAGACGTATTGTTCAAAAAACTGGATGTCCAGTAATTGCAAGAGATGAAGAAAACTCTCGATTTTGGCCTGTATTATATGTTGGTAAGAATGCTGCAAAAGATGAAGAAGGATCTTATGTTTGGAAACTTCGTGATGAATTAGCAGAAGCTCTAGATCAAGTCGATTTATCAGAAGTCCTTTTGTATGCGCAAGATGAAGAAGGAGAAGAAGATCATAGATACTGGTTTTTGAATGCAAATCCCAAAATATGGAGTATGGCTAGCATGCCAGTTGGAGAAGTACAGGATTATACATTATATAATGATAATGGCAATAAACGGCGTATTTTTCAGAATTTCTTAGATGCAAAGGCTGGAGATATGATAATCGGCTATGAGTCCACACCGGTAAAGCAGGTAGTTGCAATTCTCAAAATTAGTGCGGAACAAGATGGAAAATCAATTTATTTTGAAAAAGTAGAAGGGCTGTCTTCTCCAATTGATTATGCAACTCTGAAAGCTTGTCCAGAACTTGAAAAGATGGAGTACTTTGGTAATCCGCAGGGTAGTCTGTTCAAACTGACAAAGGGTGAATATGATTTCATTTATGACATGATTCGTGATGAAAATCCAGCACCACCTGCAGCAGATAGTATTGAAAAATATGACAAAGAAAAGTTCTTAAATGATGTATATATGACTGAAGCAAAGTATGAGCGCTTAGTTGCAGTTTTGAAAAAGAAGAAAAATATTATTCTTCAAGGTGCTCCAGGTGTTGGAAAGACATTTGCGGCAAAGAGACTTGCATATTCGATTATGGGTGAGAAGGATGATGATCGCATAGAGTTTGTGCAATTCCATCAAAATTATTCCTATGAAGATTTCATGATGGGGTATAAGCCGGTTGAAGATGGATTTGAATTGAAGTATGGTATTTTCTATAGATTTTGTCAAAAGGCTGCAAACCATCCTGATAAAGATTATTTCTTTATCATTGATGAGATCAACCGTGGAAATATGAGTAAGATCTTTGGTGAGTTACTCATGTTAATTGAGGCAGATTATAGAGATACGAAAGCAACATTAGCCTACAATGGCCTAAGTTTCTCTGTCCCAAAGCGTCTACATATCATTGGTATGATGAATACTGCTGATAGAAGTCTGGCGATGATTGATTACGCACTTCGTCGTCGTTTTAGCTTCTTTGATATGGAACCGGGATTTGATTCAGAAGGTTTTATTAAATATCAGGAAGGATTCGCAAACGACACATTCAATACTCTGATTGACCGTATTAAGGAATTGAACCAAGAAATTGCTAAAGATAAATCACTTGGTAAAGGTTTCTGTATTGGGCATAGCTATTTCTGTAACACAGATGAGTGTACAGAAGAATGGATGCAAGATGTGGTTGATTTTGATGTGTTGCCTATGTTAGCAGAATACTGGTTTGATGATACAGACAAACTGCAACGTTGGGAGAATATTTTGCACGGTGTATTTCAATGACAAAGGATAAGAGCATTTTAATCAATAATATTTATCATATGCTTTCTTATACTTTTCAGGCACTGAACCAAGAAACCTATGAAGATGTTGCAGTAGAGTCTTTTGACGAGATGTATAATCTGCTGGCAGCGATTCTGTCTAAGGGAATTGGATTGCAGTTAAAGCAAGGGCTATATAGAGAATACATAAGTCGTCAGGAAGAACTTTCAGTTATGCGCGGCAAAATAAATATGCCGGGTACAATTAAAAATAGGTTGGCACATAAAAGGGTACTTACTTGCGACTTTGATGAGTTGTCAGAAAACAATTTACTGAATCAAATACTGAAAACAACTGTTACGCTTCTTTTACGCAATGGAAAAGTGCAAGCAAAATACAAAGATGATCTAAAAAAGAAAATGTTGTATTTTTCAAATGTAGAGATAATAGAACCAACAGGAATTAAATGGTCGTCCATTCGTTTTCAGCGTAACAATCAAACATATAGAATGCTTGTAAGTATTTGCCAGTTGATTATTGAGGGGATGCTTATTACAACAGATTCAGGTGACTATAGGTTAGCCTCTTTCGTAGATGAGCAACGTATGTGTAGGTTGTATGAGAAATTTATTCTGGAATATTACAGCAGACATTATCCTGAATTATCTGTCAGTGCATCACAGATTCCGTGGTCACTGGATGATGGTATTGGAACCATGCTTCCGGTCATGCAAAGTGATATTCATCTGCAACGTGGCAATACTGTACTTATTATTGACGCAAAATACTATAGTCACACAACACAGTCCCAGTTTGATAAACATACGATTCATTCCAATAATTTGTATCAGATTTTTACATACGTAAAAAATCGGAGTTATCAATTTGGAGAGGAGAAAAATACAGTTTCTGGAATGCTTCTCTATGCAAAGACAGAAGAAGAAATACAACCGGACAATGTGTATCAAATGCATGGAAGTCAGATAAGTGTTAAAACTCTAGACTTGAACCAGCCTTTTGCGGAGATTGCTAATCAGATGGATAGAATTGTGGAGTCACATTTTTCTGGACTTGCAAAGAAATATTAAAGCCATCAATTTTGTTGTGATTTTCAATTGGTGAAATGAGAAGAAAGCAGAAGGAGGTCTCTTATTTGAAAAAGAAAAAAGATGAAATAACCATCCGTTCCAGCGCTGCAGAATATTTGACTTATGTTGCTTCTGTCGGTGATCAGCAGGACAGCATTGAGATGCGCTATGAGGATGAGAATATATGGCTGACACAGAAGATGATGGCCACGTTGTACGATGTGGATGTTCGCACCATAAATTATCATGTAAAAAAAATCTTCAGTGATAGCGAATTACAAGAGGATTCAGTTATCCGAAAATTTCGGATAACTGCCGCTGACGGAAAAAGCTACAGCACAAATCACTATTCCTTGGAGATGATTATTGCAGTAGGCTTTAAAGTAAATTCAGAGCGTGCGGTTCAGTTCCGTAAATGGGTCAATCAAATTGCCAAGGACTACACCATCAAAGGCTGGGTTATGGATGACGAACGTCTAAAAAATGGTGGATCAGTGCTTACAACAGAATATTTTGATCGTTTGCTTGAGCAGATTCGTGAGATCCGTTTATCTGAGCGTAGATTCTATCAGAAGATAACGGACATCTATGCTACAGCTCTTGATTACGACCGCACATCCAAAACAACAAAGCAGTTTTTTGCCAAGGTGCAGAACAAGATGCATTATGCAGTTCACGGACATACGGCAGCAGAGTTGATTTATGAGCGAGCAGATGCTGATAAGCCACATATGGGGCTGACCACGTGGGCAGCAGCACCGGAAGGAAAGATTGTAAAAAGTGATGTGAGTGTTGCGAAGAATTATCTTTCAGAGCAGGAAATGCGTTCATTAGAGCGTATCGTTTCTGCTTATCTGGATCTGGCCGAGGATCGTGCAGAACGTTACATTCCGATGACAATGGAGGACTGGGCAAAGCGTCTGGATCTATTCCTGATGGCTGATGACAGAGAGGTCCTTCAGGATGCAGGAAAGATCACGGCAGAGATTGCCAAGGCTAAAGCCGAGACTGAATTTGAAAAGTATCGTGTTATTCAGGACAGATTGTTCATGTCTGACTTTGATAAATACATGTTGGAACTGGAAGAGAATGCGAAGAAGTAATAGGATCGGTCCTCTCTTTCAATGCTGGATTTTCAGGTATGATAAGGTCGAGTGCATGGAAACCTGGCTATCAGTTAGGACGAAAAATAGCTGTTGACCTGTTTTTGTAGGAAGAACGGACAAGGTTGAGGCGATGGAGGTTCCTTGCAAAATTTGACTTTTATGTTTGAATCACTATAATAGTAGAAACGAATAAAAAAGTTGAACTTTTTCCGTGAACAGGTGAGGTTTAGGCTGTGATATGGATAGCGGAATGTATCAAGAATTTTCTGCTACAGAATTTGTAGATATGTTTCCGCAAACAAACGGAGATATTTTGGTACATACCATATTAGTCTGGATAGGTTCCCGATGACCGACATCAATCCGGACCTATCGAGCCATGTGGAGACTGTGGTTCTTTTGTCCCAACTGAAACAAAAGCCGGCATGAAGGTTTCCAATCTGTATATCTCACAGGTAAAGAGAAAATGCGGAATTGAGGTTGGAAAGAATTATAATTTACCTAAAAATGAAGATAGCAGGCAACCGCAGTGTCCAGAAGATAAAGAGAGTGCAATTGTGGAGGCATTGAAGCATTTTAAGATGAATAGTTAATAAAGAGAGGTGCAGATGCTATGCCAGGTATACTCGTGGTTGAAGATGATGAAAATTTAAATCGTGGAATTACATTCTCACTGAAAAAATCCGGATATGAGGTTTTTTCAGCAGAATCAGTGAAAAAAGCGAAAAGAATTGCAAGTGATAATAATGTGGATGTTACCATTTGTGATGTGAATCTTCCGGATGGGAATGGACTGGAATTTGTAAGGTGGATGAGATGCAATTATAATACATACATTATTTGTCTTACAGCACTAGATCAGGAGATGGATCAGGTCATGGGATATGAAGCAGGGGCAGATGATTATATTACAAAGCCGTTTAGTCTTTCGGTACTTCTTTTGAAAATAGAAGCACATTTCCGCCGCAGACAGGAGAAAACGGAAGCCGGAAAGATGATTTCGGGAGATATCGTATTTATCGCAGGAGAAATGAAAGTCCTGATAAAGAGTCGTGAAATCAGTCTGACAAAAACGGAGTTGAAAATGCTGACTTTTTTTCTTCAGAATCCGAAACAGATTCTTTCAAAAACACAAATATTGGAAAATGTGTTTGATCTGGAAGGGGATTTTGTGGATGAAAATACAATCGCTGTCAATATCAGAAGACTCCGTGAGAAAATTGAAGACAATCCGGCTGCACCGGTCTATATAAAGAATATCAGAGGTCTTGGGTATATATGGAATCAGGAGGTAAGGCAGTGACAAAGAGATATCACAGGAAACTCACATCAGCCTTGTCTTTGGTATTGCCGGTCATATTAGTGTTTGTAATATTAAATTGCTTTACCACGTATGTGTTTTATGAAGATTATAAATATAAAATGAATCTTATGACAGAGATTGCTGCAAAGGAAGAATTTTCCGGGCTGGATGCTGTTTCGGAATTGCTTAAGGATAAGGATATTGAAACTAACGAACAGGGAAGGCGATTATTGGAGCAATATGGATACTGGGGGAATAAAGGGAATGCATTTTATTCGCAATTCCGGCATCAGGTTATGGTGACCGGTGCTGTAAGCATTGTGATATGCGTGCTTCTTTTGACTTTTTTACTTTATTGGAAGAAAAAAGAAGATGCGTGTCATCAGAAAATTTTAGACCAGTTGGAAGAAATTCTGATCAGATTCCGTGAAAATAAATTTGATGATTTACTGAAAACGGAAAATCATGCAGAACTGGAAAAATTGAATGACCAGCTTGAAGCAATCGGACATCATATTCAGTTGATAAAGGAAGAAGCAAGGGCAGAAAAGGAGAACACGAAAGAAATGGTTTCTGATATTTCTCACCAGTTAAAGACACCGGTTGCAGCTTTGGATACATGTTTTAGTGTGCTGATGCAGAATGACTTAAGTGCCACAGAACAGGAGGAGTTTCGTATCCGTTGTCGGAGTGCTCTGGATGGACTGGAGACATTATTGCAGTCGCTTCTTGAAATATCCAAGATGGAAACTGGACTGATTCAGATTAATAAGAAAAAACTTCCGCTTATGGATACTGTCATATCTGCTGTGAACCGCACTTATCCTAAAGCGGATGAGAAAGAAATTGAATTCGTTTTTGACTATGAAAAAGAGCTGGAAACATGCACGATTATGCAGGATAAAAGGTGGCTTGGTGAAGCTGTGATCAACGTTCTGGATAATGCGGTCAAGTACAGTCCGTGTGGTTCAAAAATATTTATCCGGTTACAAAAAAGAAACGATCTTGTAAGAATGGAAATTGAGGATCAGGGAATTGGTATTCCGCAGAATGAGTATCACAAAATTTTCCAACGATTTTACAGAGGAAGTTCCAAGGAGGTCATGGAAAAGAGTGGTACAGGAATCGGACTTTTTCTATCGAGAGAAATTATCGAAAAACACGCAGGTACGATTACGGTAACCTCCGGCAAAAAGAAAAAAGGAAGCACGTTTGTGATTCAATTACCATATGTTGGTTAAATTTTAAGTGAGCAGAAATCTTACAATTCTGTAAGATTTCTGCTCGTTTTTTGAAAGTGAAATGAAAGATTGTCCTGATACAATTTGGATGTAGGTTGAAAAATGACCAAATATATAAACAGGCAAAGAAAGCGTGCTGAAAAGGTACGCTTTACAGAATTGAAAAGGAGGCAACACATGAGTGTGATATTAGAAACCAAGCAGCTTTGTAAGTTTTATGGCGCAGGTGAGAATCAGGTCAAAGCGGTCAATCAGGTGGACATTCAGATTGAGCAGGGAGAATTTGTCGCAATTGTTGGAAAGTCAGGTTCCGGTAAAAGTACATTACTTCATATGCTTGGAGGGCTTGATACCCCGACAAAAGGCAGTGTTACTTTAGCAGGGAAAGATTTATACAGGATGAAGGAAGATGCCCTTGCTGTTTTCCGCAGAAGAAAAATCGGATTTGTTTTTCAGGCATTTAATCTGGTTTCATCTGTTAATGTCTGGGAAAATATTGTACTGCCACTGGGGCTGGATGGAAGAAAAGTGGATGAAGCGTATGTAAATGATATTATTGCAACTCTGGGGATTGAAAACCGGATTTATAATCTGCCAAATCAGTTATCCGGAGGACAGCAGCAGAGAGTAGCAATTGCAAGAGCACTGGTGAATCGTCCGGAAATTATATTTGCAGATGAGCCGACAGGAAATCTTGATTCTAAGACCAGTGATGAGGTAATCGCTCTGCTTAAGATGACAGCAAAAAAATATGGACAGACAATTGTAATGATTACCCATGATGACGAAATTGCACAGGTCGCTGACCGTATTCTGGTGATTGAGGACGGACAGGTGGTGGATTTCAGATGAAGACAATAAGCAGGATTGCATATAGCAATGACAAAAGGAACAGGACAAGAAGTATACTGATCATGATGGCAATCTGTCTGACCACGATGCTGCTTGTTATCATCAGTACTGTGGGAAATGGGGTAATTCATTTACAGAAAAGTCAGGCGGCAGGATCATATGGAAGCAATTATGGTCTGTTTGTTTCCGCAGACGGATCGCAGTTAAAAGAAGTAAACCGCCGTGCGGAAATAGATGCTACAGGCACTATGTGCACCGAAGGTATCATAAAAGGCAATGAAAAAGGCGGGTTTGTCTGCATGGATGAGACTGCAAGAAAAATGCTTCCTTATAATAAAGAATATGAGTTGAAGGAAGGAAAGTATCCGGAAAAAATGCAGGAAATTGCCGCAGGAAGAGCATTTTTTCGTGCAATGGGGTATGGTGATGTAAAGATCGGAGATACGGTTACACTGGATTACCGCGCAGGGATGCAGTCAGAATATAAGCCGGAAGAATTTGTTGTCAGCGGAATCCTATATGATCGGGATAAGTATACCATCGAGGCATCTTATGTTGCTTTCGGGTCACAGGAGTTTTATGATGAGCACGTCGCAGAGAATGACAGACAGTATAATATTTATTTTACTTTAAATGATTCTGCAAATGTATCTATGAATAATATTGATTCGGTTATAAAGCAGATTGCAGCAGCTTGTGGGATCGAAGAAAAAAACGTTATAGTCAATGATCTCTATTTGCAATGGGTCTTGCAGCCGAGTTATGAAACGATTGCGGTATGCGGGGTTTTGATTTTTGCAATTGTACTTTTCTCTGTTGTGGTCATTTATAATATTTTTCAGGTTGGTATTGCCAACAAGATACAGGAGTATGGAAAAATCAAGGCTCTGGGAGCGACAAAAAAGCAGATGAAACAACTGATCTTCAGAGAGGGTATGTTTTTGACAATTTCTTCAATACCAGTTGGATTGCTTCTTGGTTTTCTGATTGCAAAATGCGGTTTTAACTGGCTGGTAGAACAGGGAAAACTTGTATCAACCGGAACTGGCTCTATGGGAGTCCAAAATCAGCAGATGCCACTGTTTTCCCTGCCTGTTATGCTTCTATGTATTTTCGTGTCATTTTTTACCGTTGCTTTGGCGCTGCGTAAACCAATGAAAATTGTTTCACGGATTTCACCTATCGAAGCAACACGGTATTTAGAAAATGCAGAAACACACAAAAAAGGAAAACGAAATGGCAGAAAAAATGTCACCGTGTTTTCTATGGCAATGGCAAATATAACGGGTAATCCAAAAAGAACCATTGGTACCATCCTCACACTGGGGCTTTCCTGCGCATTGTTTGTGATTATCTCTAATTATGTAGGAAATATTGATACGGAGCATGAAGCACGTCTTTCCGTTAATCATGGACAATTTGAACTGCAGCTTGACTATTCTGCTGAGTACGATGAAAGATATCCGGAGAATAATCTGGATACGATTCTGACGGATAATCCATTGAATGATTCAATGATTGAAGAAATCAAAAGCATTCCAGGAGTGACAGATGTCATGACGAGAGAGATTGTCTCTGTAAATCTGAACGGAACAAGATTTCCGGCTGATATTGTGAGTAAAAATGATTTTGATTTTATGCGCCAAGACGGGGATATTGGCTCTATGGACTATGATCAGGCGGTAAAGAATGGTGAAATTTTCTTTGGTTGGTTGATGTGGATGGAACAAGATGGATATGCTCCGGGTGAATCCATTGCATTTGACTTTGAGAATGGAAGTGAAACCTATACCTATCAGGGAAAGATTGCAGGATCCTTTGTAAGCGCGGACACTTATCTTGTCATTCCGGAAGGTGTATACCGTTCCATGAATCCGAGGGGAACAGCCTATGGCTATCTGTGGGTGGACTGTGATAAAAAAGATGTTGCATCTGTGGAACAGAGTCTGAATACTTTGATTTCTAATACTTCGCATATAAAAATGGATACCTATCATGCACAGTTACAATCTGCAGAATTCACAGCTCGCATGATGAAGCTTGGCTGTTATCTGTTTATGGCGGTTGTAGGACTCATCGGTTTTATGAATATGGCAAACACCATAATCATGAATATTACGACAAAAAAGCAGGAATATGGTGTATTACAGGCTGTGGGTATGACAAATAAACAATTAAATTTATGTCTGCAGTTACAGGGAATGATGTTTACGGTTGGTACCATATGCGTAGCTTTGATCATTGGTCTGCCGCTCGGCTATGCACTTTTTTCCTATGCAAAACATAATGGAATATTTGGAATGAATATCTATCATGTTCCAATCGTACCAATTTTTATTATGATTTTTTTGGTCGGTCTGTTGCAGATTGTACTTTCCTGCGTTTTAAGCAGTAATCTGAAAAAAGAAACGCTGGTAGAAAGAATAAGGTATCAGGGATAGCACCTACCCACATCTGTAAATTGCCCTCAAGATATAATCTCGCATATTCAAGTGGTTCATCGACTGCAAGTGAAGTCAATGCACAGTCTGATCCGGGTGTGGTTTTTAAATCCTTTTCGGCTTCCCAGCAGTCAATGCGAAGCATATAGCCAACATTTGTATAAATGTCAATGCTGTTTCGTTGTGGATTGTATTCTGCAAATATTGTTCTCATCGTATCCCATCTCCTTATCATTTAATCAATCATTAGTAGCAAAAATTAAGAAGCATTTCAATCAGTCCACCATGTCACTTTTATTTTATGTTATACTGTTTTATATAATTTTTTTGCCCTTGTATTTGCCCTTATCAGAGTTCATAAACACTGATGGGACGATATAACACAAGGGAAAAAATAAGGGAAAGCTCACCTGCGACAAATCCAGTGTTTTCAAGGGTTTGCGGAGAATTTAATAACAAAATATAACAGTTATTAAATCTCTTAAAACAGGTGAAATCTCAATCGGAATTTGAAGAGGTAGTTAAGATGAAAGACGGAAAACACCCAAACCCCAATACAATCCATCCAATTGCAGGGTATGATAAAGAAATATATGTGAAGCCGACGATTACAAATCCGAATATTATTGTCGGGGACTTTACTTATATTGCCGATTCGGATTTTGAAAGTCATGTTTCACACTTATACGAGTGGAATGATGACAAACTCATCATCGGAAAGTTCTGTCAAATCGCCGCCGGAGTTGAGTTTGTGATGAACGGTGCAAACCATCAGATGAACGCCGTCTCTACATTCCCGTTCTATACCTTGGAGGGATGGGAAATGTCGCCGCCTGCAAAGACGGATCTGCCATTAAAAGGAGATACCGTTATCGAAAATGATGTTTGGATCGGGCAAAATTCGGTAATCCTTCCCGGCGTTCACATTGGAGATGGTGCAATCATTGGTGCAAACAGCGTTGTGGGAAGTGATGTTCCACCATATACGAAGGTCGTTGGGAATCCTGCAAGAGCAATTCAAAAACGCTTTGACGATGAACTGATTGAATTGCTGCTGAGATTCAAGTGGTGGGATAGGAGCATTGACGAAATCAACCGGCTGATTCCAATCTTGACTTGCAGTGATTTGGATAAAGTGAAAGCTGAAATCAAAAAGCAATTAGGCTGACAAATTCTAGTTTGCAATACCTAAATCCTAGAAAAGGAGACCTGCCGATGTGCGCACAAAAGCTATCGTTCGATTATGCACACATCTTGCACACTGTGCGTATCGTTCATAATGCACATAGTGTTCATCGTTCACGAGTACAAAAGGGGAAATCGTGTGATTGTATCAATTTTGTAAGGGCAACCGATCCTGCGTGTGGTATGGGTGGTTTCTTGCTTGCAGCTTATGGGCATATGAAGAGACAGAGCAAGGATATTGAAAAGCAGAAGTTCCTTAAGAATCATGCTTTATTTGGAGCAGATAATACTGCACTTGTAGTAACACTTGCATCAATGAATCTTTACTTACATGATATCGGTGTAAACAAGAGCCCTATTGCATATCAGGATTCTCTTATTGATACATCAGATAAGATGTACAAGGTGATACTAGCGAATCCACCATTTGGAACAAGACCTCAAGGAAGTGTGGAGGTTGCAGCTAATAGACCTGAGTTTGTAAAAACATCCGATAATAAGGTTAACTTCTTACAGCATATCATGTCTATTGTAAAAACAGGTGGACGTGTTGGTGTAGTTCTTCCGGATAGTGTACTTACAGATACTGGTGCAACAGCACAGGTAAGAGAAAAGCTTTTGAAGGACTTTAATCTTCACACCATACTAAGAAAAACTTGGAGGATACTATGAAACAGGCGATTGTAAATTTTTGCAAGTCAACGGATACGGGATTGTTCTTGCTAGATATGCCGACCGGCTTCGGAAAAACATATAGTGTACTTGAGTTTATGGTCGACTATTATGATTCGCCGGAATTCAAGGATAAGAAGATTTTTTTTGTTACAACTCTTAAGAAAAATTTGCCGGATAAGGAGTTGCGTGAACATTTTGCAAAGCGCGGTAAAGCAGATGATTATGATAAATATTGTTTGCGAATAGAAGCTAATGCAGATATGGTTGTAGAAAAATTGGATGAGTTATATCGTGCCAGAAAAATTCCAGCAGCAATCACTATGAAACAAGAATTTAAGGATTTACATGGTTCAGTAAAACTATTAAACGAATACAGAGATAAAAAACGTGAATTAAAAGGAACCAGTAAGGACATTATAAATGTTTTATGCAAGAACGCAGAGGATGCAATTCGTAAGCAGCAGGAAGGTGCCTTTCGTAAGGTGATAGAAAGCGAGCTGAAGCAGTTCAGAACACCAAAGGAAAAGTTAAAGAATATCGCTAATAATCCGGAATATCATTGGATAGGAGAATTGTATCCGGCGGTATATACGAGAGCGAAGCGAATATTTTTTATGTCAATGGATAAGTTTTTCTTGGGAAACACTACTATTATTGAACCTACATATAGCTTTTACAATAATGATATTACAAAAAATGCAATTATTTTTATAGATGAGTTTGATGCAACAAGAGACAGGTTACTTAATCAGATCATAACAAGAGGCTTAGAAAATCATATTGATTATTTAGGTCTGTTTCATCGTGTATATGCATCTTTGAAGACGAGAGATTTTCCGGCAGAGCTTACTACTGCATCGAAGTTACAACAAGTATATCTTGATGAACAAAAAAACGCGAAAAATCCTATGGAAATTATAGAAGGATTTGGTGGTGTGTTTGATGAAACATATAACCGTTTTGCGATGCAATATAGCTTCAAAACAGAAGAAGATGGTAAGGGCGATAGAAGTCGTAATTTTATTTTCAATGACTTACAGTTTCATTCGGTATTTGAGGGAGAAAATGCTTTTATTGATATAGATACCGATATGAAGGCAAAACAGAACTGGTTGCGTTTTACAAAAAGAAGACCAACAGAGAAAGATGGTGGCGTATTAAGTTTGCTTGCCAGTGTTAAAGGCTGCTTGACTTATTTTCAGAACGGAGCTAGAAATCTTTCGTTTAATTATAAGCATCATAAGGATGAGGATAAAAGGTCGGGTGACGATGATTATACGTTTGAAAATGCAATTGAGTCAGTGCTGACAGAGTTTCATTTATCAAGAGAACAGATAAGGTATTTGAAGCCTATCGTAATGGGAGGCCAGGTAAAGTCGAAGAAAGATAAAAAAGACAGCAATGGAAAAATGTCGTTAAAGTATTTTGACCGCTCTGTCTATAATAGGGGATTTCGCTATTATGATTTTATAGATGATCCTAATCACAGTATGCGTTCGGAGATTCAATTATTTGATTTTCAGGATTCGCCAGAACGTATTTTACTTCACTTGTCTGAAAAGGCTCAAATTATAGGTATTTCAGCTACCGCAACACTTGAAACGGTTGTTGGCAATTATGACTTAGAATATCTTCAAAGGATGTTGCAGGATAAATATTATGTGATGCCAGAAGCAGATAGGTGTAGATTACAGGAGTCATTTCAAACTTTTGTTGCAAACTATGATAAAGTAAATATTCATGTGGAGCCAGTTTCTTATAATGCGGATGATAGAGTTGAATTATCAGAGATATTTAACGGAAACGAAGCACTTATAAAGAAGTATGCGGAAAAATTATCAATATCATTTGAGCGCGTTGAATATGCAAAGAATAACTTTATTCGTGTTGTAAAGGTAATGAAGGCATTTATCTTAAATGATTCGGTTAAATCCTTCTTGTGTCTTAATAATAAATTGCCGCAGGAGAATAAGGGGCTTTTTGATATTAAATTATTAGAGGAATTCGCAGACGCTATTATTAAGCTTTATGGTATCAAGGGATTAAAAGGTAAAGACTTGTTATACAGTATAAATAGTGAAGATTATGATGCTAAGCGTGCGGAGTTTATACAGAGATTGTCAAAGGGAGAAAAACTCTTTGTTATATCTTCCTATAATACAGTTGGTGCGGGACAAAATTTGCAATATAAAGCACCGGGGAATGCTACTATTGTAGCAGTTAATGATTACGATAGAGGAGATATGGAAAAGGATTTCGATTGCATATATCTTGAGAAGCCGACGAATCTTCTGGTGAATGTGGATAGCAAAAAGGGAATTGAAGCTGAAGATTTAATTCGTTTTGTATATCAGATGGAATTCTTGATGGAAAGAGGCGAAGTTTCTCGTAAAGATGGGATTGCAGTAATTAAAGATGCATTTATATGCTTCAGTGGTGGATATACTTTTTCGGGAAAAAAGGGAGAACCATATAAAACAGATTCTGTAAATAATTTTGCGATTCGAACATTAATACAGGCAGTAGGAAGAATATGTAGAACTGGTCTTAAGAATCCGGATATATATATTTATGTGGATAATACCATTTTAACAGATTACGATTTGTCTGTTGTGGAGCAACGAATGTTGAATCCTGAATTTGCAGAATTAGTTAAAGTGGGTAAAACATATTATAATGGTCAGGCAAATGAAAATTCGGATATTGCCGTAATGGAAAATCGTGCCGGAACATTAGCACTGAAGGCAATGCAGATTATAAATGAGCTGAAGCGCAATTGGACTGAGGATAGTATAGATTATTGGAAAGCATTGCGTGAGCTATGCCTTATGAGGCCTACACTAAGCAGAAAAAACGTAGAACAGAATTCGCAATATCAGCTTGTATATATGTGTGCGCCGGGAGAAATTACAGCTTATTCTTATGAGCAAGAAGGAGACTATAATAAAAATATAAATATCAAGTTTGACGGTAGTCTTCCACGAAAGATGTCAGAGGATGAGGTGCATTTGAAAGAGATTATGCAAATCCCAGGAGTGAAAGCATTGTTTGAAAAGCATGGATATGCAACGAGCTTTGTTCCTAGTGAGTTTATATTGACGCCACCTATGTTTAATAATATTTATAAAGGTGCCTTAGGCGAAGTTGTTGGTAAATATATTTTAGAACAATATGCAGGAGTAACGTTGCAGGAAATGCCACCGGAGTTTTTTGAATTGTTTGATTATACCCTAGGTAATGGCGTGTATGTTGATTTCAAGTTATGGAAAGAAACCATGTTAATATCTGCGGAAGAAGAAAAGAAAAACGTCCTGGAAAAGCTAGATAAGTGTGGAGGAAAGAGAGCGGTAATAATCAATATTATGCTTGATCACAATATGCAGATTACGTCTAGTGATAATGGTAGAATTATTGAGATACCATATTTATATCGGTTGGATAGAAAAGAAATAGGAACAGAAATCATAGCAAAAATAAATCGGGAGGGATATTTGCAATGAGTATAAAGAAACTTTATTCGAATGAACTCCTGGCTTCGTTTGAATATTCCAACATTGACAAAGATTATGATTTTTATTATGTTACAACATCGGATAAATATATAAAAGGTGGAGCTACTTTTCTAGATATTGATGATATAAAGATATCAGCTCTGCAATTTGAAAGCGGAAAGAGTTTTTGGGTTATGCTTCCTAAAAACGCTATTTCCAGAGCTGAGTTTGTACGTTTGTTGAATGCAAAAGAGGATGGAGATAGTTTGTCTATAAAATCTATGACAAGTAGCAGTATACCGGAGTATTTGTTGACACAATTGTTTTTGAATGCGCTAACGAGTCCGGTTGATGAAATGATATCTTTTAATAATCTGTCAGGGAAATTATTATGTTTTCGACCTGCATGGCTGAATAAGGATAAGGAGAATTTTATTTGGGGTATGCAGTGCCTTGAGGTGAAAATCGGAGATGATATGTGTGTAAAATTGGTAGCACATAGGTTGACATCACTGGCACTTAAAAAGCAAATGAAATTTGAAAAAAGAAAGTTACAGGATTTTCCGCAATATGAGTTTAGTTATAACAATAATACTTTAAAACGAGTATCTAATGAAAATAAAGACCGTAGAGAAAACTTTATTATAAAACCCGTAGATGGTGAAAGGGGTAGCATTACATTCTTTGACTTTACGGATTATGAAACGTTTTCATGTACCAAGATGGGTGTTTTATATGATATTTTGAATGCCTTACATGATGAATTTGGTAAGTATATTCGCGTTAAATTTAAACAATATAGTATTGACGAAGTTTTGGAATATAAGCGTGCGTCGTTGGAGTTATATAAGGATATTGTTAAAAAGGAAGTTTTGAATTCTGGAATTAATATAGTGGATGCTGTACACACTGAAACTTCTGAAGATTATTTGCAGGATGTAGCGGATGGTATTAATAAAATTATTCCAGAGGCAAAATGCAGCGTTGGTAAAAGATTATCAAAGAAGAAGCTTAACGTACGATATATACATGATAAATCTTTCTATTCAGATTCGGAAGTGGACCCGCATCAAGAAAGCATGGAGGATTATGTTGTTCAGCATATTACAGTAGAGAATTTTAAACACCAATCATCAGCGGCAGTTTATAATATTCTGAAAGAGCTTGTAATTAAGAAGGACATTGCTACTGGTAAAATTACATTGGTGGATTGGAGTCAATACGGATATAAAGCAGACTGGTTATTTGGTGTAGTTTTAGACGGTACATATTACTTCATGACCATTCATCCGGACGGTTCATTTAAAATTGAAGCATTGAAACGAAATCTTTTTACCATGACAGAGTATGATAAATACATGGATTATTTCGGTTTGAATGAAGAAAATAAAAATGATTATAGAGGAGTTATAGGTCTAGTAAAAGATGCAGAGGGTAATATTAATCTTATAAAGGATACTAATATGTATTCTATGCCTGATTATACTGCGATGGGTGATGTGCTTAAGAATGTAGCTAGTGAAGGTAGATTTCCAGGAAAAGACGTAGTAACTTGGCTTCGTCTAGTAATGGATACAACAGATAAAATAAAAGTACACGCAGAATTGGATATAGTTATCCCGCATATCGACGTGAATGCAGAATACACGAAAGCCAATGTAATGGGATTATTCAAAGGAATTACAACAAAGAAAGAAGTTGTGCGCTATGTTTTTGAGAATACCGGTATTATGCTATATGCCTACCTGCGTGGAGAAGAAGAGAGACGCGAGTATCTTTCCGGAAATATAGACATTAATTATTTTGATTATGATGATACGCATGCAAAATATTCAGTTGGTGAAATTGGTAATGGAATGAAATACACAATTGAGAGAGCCAGCGTAGTGCGTGAGATACAGGCGGTAGAAGGCAGCAAGTTAATTTTTAAGAAAGTGTTGCCACTTATGGGAGTAGAGTTTGTAAGGTATGGAATGTTAACGGTTGTTCCGTTTCCGTTTAAGTATTTAAGGGAATATATTGTGAAAGAAGAAAAGAGCGTATAAACAATGAAGGTCACTAGCGCAGTACTAGCGGCCTTCTTCGTTTTTACGCTTGGTATAATCGCTGGATTTTTGTATACGGTAAATAGTTAGTACCGTGCTTTTCACCTAAAACCATGAGATAATCCCTTTGTAAAACTAAAAGTTTTTT